>CAJONJ010000035.1 GCA_905236005.1 uncultured Alphaproteobacteria bacterium | reverse complement strand
TGATAAGCCAAATGAACATCTGCTTCAAATTGTTTTATAAACACTTGATCTACAGATAAAGACATAAAAAATCCTTTTGTTAAAAATTTAATATTACCCATACGGGCGACACAATTTTGATAAATGGTTATGTAAATAAATTACGCCATTACACAAAACAAACCGGGTCCACAAACGGATTATCCAAATAAAAAATTCAGTCAGACATAAAATCTGACTGAAAGATTTATCATAAAAAAATCCCCAAAATCTAGGATTCTGGGGATAAAATAACATTATGGTTTATTATTTTTTCTTTACTACTTTCTTAGCAGCTGGTTTTTTTGCAGGAGCTTTTTTAGCAACTACTTTTTTAGCAACTGGTTTTTTAGCTGCTACTTTTTTTGCAGGAGCTTTTTTAGCAACTGGTTTTTTTGCTGCTACTTTTTTTGCAGGAGCTTTTTTAGCAACTGGTTTTTTTGCTGCTGGTTTTTTAGCTGCTACTTTTTTAACAGCTACTTTTTTTGCTGCTGGTTTTGCAGCTGTGCATTTTTTCTTTGTGAATAATCCCATGATTCTCTCCTTTCAAAGTTTTGGATAGAACAAAATTATTTTGTTCTTAATTTATATTTTATACGAATCAAATCAAATAGTAAAGAATAAAAATAAAATTTATGAATATAATTTTTTAAAACCGTTTTCTATTTTTCTTATATATTCTTCATCATGATCACGCCAATATTTTGGATCTTGCATCATTGTTCTTAAATCGCTGTCAGTTAAATTTTTTGTTACATTTTTATCTGTGAAAACATCAGGTTCAAACGATTGCATCATTTTGTAGATGCCTTGGATTCCCTGGGGGGTAGAGCATAATTCATCAAACGCATCATGTGGTAAAAATCTTTCACCAAATGCATTTATTTCTTTCATTGCTTCGTTCATTTTTTCTGTTCCACCAAAAAAATTTTTTAATTCATTTATTGCATTTGTTTCTGTTTGCATTTGAAAAAAATTTTTTAATGTTGGTTGTAAAAATTCGTCAGCGATGTTATAAATTTCTTCAACTTGCTTTTTTGTTAAACCAATTTCATGAAATTTTTTACGAACCGATTCGTCATCAAACAAAGAATTATTTGGATATTCATTTGCATCATCAGGCACACCAATTGCATGATTAAATTTTTGTTTTGTTGATTCGTCACTGTCTGCATTTGGAACAGAAACCATAGTACCAATCTTTTTTTCCAGTTCACAATATGATTTAACTAATGCAGATGTATTCAATTGTCCATTTTCATCAAGAAATTTTTCTGGAATTTGTTCCATTGTTTTTTCCTTTGGTTACAGATTCTTGTTTTAAAAAATAAATTCCACCCAATGTAAACATTGTTTGTAATGTTGTAAAAATATCTTGTTCGCCTATTAAATACGCACCTATTGCAGATACAATACCCACAGCAGAAATCACGTATGTTTTACGACCATTTAAATATCCACCTTTGATAAATTTATTCATAAAAAATCCTTTTGTTCATCACAGATAAAACAACATGTCACCATATTCTGCAATATAACCACGTGCAACAGCCCATTTGGGCATAACATCTGTATGATGAAATGTTGTGGCACCAAAAACCGAATCTGGTAAATTACCGTTAATCATTTTTTGCACGACACGTAAACACATTTGAAATTTTTTATCATCAGCATTTACATTTAAGTATTCGTGACGTAAAGATTTTGAATTTAAAGAATCAAATAATTCTGAATCATTTGCAATATCATCAAATGATTTTCCACGTTTAACATGTAAATTATAAATCATAGATGCAAAAGCTTCTGTGATTGGCAAAGATGTTGCCATTGTTTCTGCAAAAACTATACGTGCCAATTTATACACCACTGATTGTGTTTCATCGGGATTTTGTATCAATGTAAATTGCATGATTGGTTCTCTCCGTTGTTTTTTTATTTTGTCGCAATAAAAAAAACCGCACAGAATATGTGCGGACAAAAACAAGAATAAAAAAAAAATCCACCGTCAAATGTGGATATAATTTCTATTCTTGATGCTTCTTATAATATCATAAATTACGATAAAAGTCAAGTCGTTTTATTTGTGATTTGATTTTTTATAAAAAAACGTCACACAACCGCGTGACGTTTTTAATTTGATATATTCTTTGCTGATTAGAATGAGAATTTAAATCCACCCTTTAATGCATAAGATGTATCAAAGTATTGTGCCGCAATTGGCATATACATACGTGTACCCATTGTCATAGAAATAACATCTGTTAATTGTATTTCCAATCCAGCTTTGAATACTGCTGCGTGTGCGTCTAATGATAAACCTACACCGAACAAACTAATGTTTGTTTCAATATCTGCCGCACCAACACCAACAACCAAATCTACACGATTTTCCATAGATTTATTTAAGCGAATATAGTTATCAAATGTTATTGCGAATACATCTGAATTTACTCTGATATCTTTCACAGCTAAACTTGGTATAAAAGTTTTAGCGGTTTCACCAAATTTTTCTGGTAATACCATACCTGGTTTTTTACCCAATGTTTTATCTGCAGATAATGTTACACCGCCATTCCAAACACTTTTGTATTCACCAAAACGGACACCCGCTTCCATACCAACAACCGTGTTACGTTTTGGAAATTTCAAAGCAAAATTGTACATACTTGTAGGATCACTCGCATCTCCCCACCCGAATAAATGTCCCATATTTTCTGTAACCATACTAAATGCGGTATCATAATTCAAGCCCTGCATACCAGCACTTGCACCAAAGAATACCTTAAAATTAGAACCACATGTTTTGCATGTTTCTGCAGCAGTTGCAGCAACCGTTGACATCATCAATGCAACAATGCTTGTTAAAACTGTTTTTTTCATTGATTTTCTCCCTTGTTTGTTTTTTTTTGTGAACACTTCCTACTTCACGTTTACAAGTATAAAACAAAGCAAATTTGAAATCAACACATTTTTTCCTAGGATTTTAAATTTTATTTTCAATATTACATAAACAAGTATCCAACATAAACAAAATAAGATAATAAAAACATTATTCCTGCTGTACGAGACAATTTATGTTGTGGTACAACAAAAAACCACAGCATTACTGCCGCTATGACGGCAACTGCACAATCTTTGATAAATGCATATTCAAATGGTATTGGTCTTATCAATCCAGTTACACCCAATACAAATAATATATTTACTATGTTTGAACCAATTATGTTACCGACTGCTAAATCAGAACGTTTTTTCAAAACTGCCACTATACATGTTACCAATTCAGGCAAACTGGTTCCAAAGGCGATAATTGTTAAACCGATGATTCGTTCAGATACATTCATTATGCGGGCTATATTGACCGATGAATCTACTATTAAATTACTGCCGTAAATTACCCCTGTGATACCCAACACAACATATAACAATATTTTCAGTCCAGACATTTGTTGAACATCTGAGGTTTCTGCGGTTATTTCCGCCCTGCCTTTGGTTAATAAATATGCCAAAAACACACCAAATAACCCCAACAATATACCAGCTGCTGAACGAGAAATCATTCCATAAAACGCACCAATCCACAACAACAACAAAGTTATAAAACACACAAACGGTATTTCATATCGGATTGTGTTTTTCTGAATTTTTAATGCAGATATAGTTGCGGTAATTCCCAATACTAATAATATATTTGCTATGTTAGAACCAATAATATTTCCAACAGCCACCCCATTTGCACCATGTAACACAGATGCAATTGAAACAGATGCTTCTGATAAACTGGTTCCAAAGGCAACAATTGTTAAACCAATTACAATTTCATGAATGTGGAAACGTCTGGCAATCGCAGATGAACCATCTATGAACATATTGGCACCGTATGTCAATAATACAAAACCAACCAATAATAAAACCAAATTCATTAACATGCACGTAATTATACAATTTTTACGTATGCAATGCTATAAGATTTTATTTTAACGGCTGCCCCTGCCACAAAAGCCCATACGGCGATATCTACGAACTTGTGCTTTGGCACAATTTCTGTAAACATGTTTAGTGCCTGCGATTTTCTGGCTGAGCTGTTTACTGGTTGAATATTCAATTTTACCGTCAAAATTAACCGCACCCTGCAAATCAGTATTTGGGCCACATATAATTTTTGTAACACGTGATAAATCTGCACCAAACAACACAACATGTTCAGCATTGCCAAAATCAAGAACACCAGACAATCCTTTGACGTTGGTTAAATTGATTTTTTTAGCATTTGGATTAAAATAAATCTGTGCATGGCTGACATCTGTATTTGTCATATTTAAATAATCTGTGAATCTGAAATCAAACAAACCAAATAACCCAGTCGCCCCGGTCAAATCAGTTCTTTTTGCACCCTGAAATCTGAAAATGTTGCTCATATCAGCCCCACGAAAACTGACTTTGCCCATACCACCACATTCAAAAGCACCGTATAATCCTGTGGTATTAGACAAATTGACTTCTGTTGAATACTGATTCAATTTTATAGACGTTCCTGTTTTAAAAACAACATTAGAAAAATTTATACGTTCACAAAACGAACAATCTATATTTTCAGGCAATCCATATGAAAAAGATAAATCTGCATTTTTCCATTCTGCTGGAATTCGAACAAAGTTTTGATATTGCGAAAAATCCCAGTATCTAAGATACATCCAACCACCTGGATTATTTAAAACATTGTGAAAAAATAAATACCAATTAAAATTCATGTGTACGGCCCTTTGATTACGCAAAACACTCGCAGATATTACAACAATACCTTATAAAATCAAGAAAAAATCACGATTATCTGATTCTGGTGAACTTGAAAAATTCTACTACTATGTCACTTTGTTCCAGTGGTAACACATCTGGTGGATAAAAAATTCGTTCACAAGACCATTTTGGAGAACTGAACAGCACCTTTGTATCAATCGGAAAACAAATAAATTCTGTCGGATTCTTTATGATTTGTGCAGATAATGTTGGTTCTGTCAATCTGGTAAAATACATAGTATCTATATAATCTTTGTCCAAAGCATATTTATACAGCCCTGCCCCGCCACAAATAAACAATTTATCAAAACCTTTGCAATATTCAAATGCTGCTTCCAAAGACGGAACACACACAAAATCACCAAGATTTTCATTTTTGTATGCAGAACTGCATACTATGTTCAAACGTTTTGGTAACGGATATTTAGGTAAATTGAAAAACGTATTTTTACCAAATATTACAGGATAACCGGTGGTCAGTTTTATGAAATGGTAAAAATCCTGACGAGAATGCCATGGCATAGTTCCGTTTAATCCGATAACATTTTTGGGTCCAACTGCTGTGATTGCACAAATTTCTGGTGTATTTTTTTTAATATCTGTCATTGTTTGTTTCCTTGTTTTATTATATCAGTCGTCATTATGGCCGCATTAATCCAGTAACGCAATAAGAAATGTATTTTTTTATTCCACAATTTTTTTTGCAAAAAACTCTTGATTTTTTATTTTTTATGTGTCAAAATGTTGCCCGAACCAACGCAGAAATGCATTAAAGTTCATGGAGGCATAGCTCAGTTGGTAGAGCAAATGACTTTTAATCATTGGGTCCAGAGTTCGAGTCTCTGTGCCTCCACCACAAAGATTAACGACCATTTTGGTCGTTTATTTTTTTAAATTATGTATTTTATTTTGATGATTTTTTACGAGCTTTATATCCAGTGAAATAAAACCAATCTTCTATCATAGACAATGTTGTTTCCAGATATCTGGCGATTTCTTTGGGTGGGTTATGATATTTAAATTCGTTTAAAATCTGGTTTAATTCTTGGACTATGAACGCCAGAATTTGTGTATGCTGAGAATCCAGAACCTCTATTTTGTCTGATTTATACAGCAAATCTTCCAGTTCATTCAGATATTTTCGTAATGTCCGACAATGTTTTGCATCACATTTGATTTTTTTATAATTTAAATTTAAATCCTGCATAGGAATTGTAATATGTGGCTGACCTGTGATCACTTTCAAAATGTTCAAAATTTTCATTAAATGATTATCTACTGCGTTGATAATGTTAGTATGCTGATGTTTATGCATACGTCGTGTTATCAGAAAATTTGAATAATCATAAAACAGAAACACTAGCGGTATTGCCAATAATGATGCAGATATATTATCCAACAAATCTTTTAAACCCGCTGTGTGCATGTATTTCTGCGAAACATCAAAGACTATCGTGCCACCAGCTATGGATAAAACATACGGAATTGTTTTCAAAAAAACATGTATAAAATTCATACTATTGATTATAAAACGACACAGCTGATTTGCATACAAGAACAAAAACCTAGTAAAAAACAAATAAAATTTGACAAAAACCTTGAAAAGACACCATAAAGATACTATAATATGTAGGGCAAGGGGATAGGTATGTAACCAAGAGGTGTCGCAATGTCAGCAATTACAGATTATTTAACATTATTTTATCGTCAAAGACATATTAATAAAATGCCAGAGGCTAATTGGCAGACATTTGTAAAATATGTACAAAACAAGGGACTTCGTGGTCACATGGAACGGTGGAAAAAGGATTTGTTACACGAAGATCCAGCAGGCAGCGGCAATTGGGTTAGAAACGAATTACCTGATGGAAACAAAGAATTTAAATGGACAAAACTTCTGGATTCTGCAAAAACAGATAAACAGGTTTCCAAAGAACTGACCGAAAAAGATTGGAAGGAATTGTTCAATAAATTACAAGAAATTTTCATCCGTATGGATACCAATCGCCAAAAAGATAAGTTTGAAGAACCTGGTGCTACTGCTGCAAGAAACTTTGTTTTAGATTTTTACAGTCCAAATCCAGCAGACGGCAAACTGTTTTCATTGAAATCTATCAGTCCAGACATAGAAGCCAGAATTGATAAATTTACGCAGATTTTGATGGATGATAATGCTGACCAAATCGTTATGGATTCTTTTGGTGATAAACGTAGTCAGAAAGCCCAAAACGATTTTGATAATTTTAAAAATGATATGAAAAACAAAAAATATCTGACAGATGCAAAAGTCAGAGATAAACTGTTAGATGTTTTGGACACATGGGAAAATAAAAGGTTTTACAGCGGATCTATAATTGATGAATCTGGACAACGTTTATTTACGCAGGCTGCACCATTGGGTGTAAAGAACTTGCTGGAAGAATTGCGTAAACCAGCAGAAGTTACCGAAGAACAATTAAAAAGGTTTAGAGGTATTGCAAATGGTGAAAATGCACAAGCTGAATATTTTGTGTCACCAACACAAAAAGAAAAATTGCCATATTATCAGGCTATATTGACCAGAATTCACGATAATTCAAATGTATACAGAGAATTTAAAAAATGTGAATATCCTGATACGGACATTTCTGAATCTTTGGACAAAGCAAAAGCACTAACTGATTATACTGGTAAAACTGACGCTGAAGACGAAGTGCCTGCTGCATCTTATGATTCAAAAGATTTTGTTGATGAAATAAAAGACAAAATTGAAGACACTTATAAAGATTCTATTAAATCTTTAGCACATTTACATCGTGATCACCTGTATATTTCAAAAGAAGCCCAATTTATCATGAAAGCTATTGATAAATTAAAAGATGACGATGGTAAACCAATCAAAATTACCCCGAAAGATGGTATTGGTGCAATTATTAAAAATGCAGAAGCCATAAAAAAGGCTGTCAGAAAAGACCACGCATTGGCAGTAAAGCATTTTGAATGGTTTATTACAGCCATGAATGATATGAAACCAGAGGTAAAAAAAGCATTTGCCAACGCAACACATAACGGTGGCCAAATGCAAACTATCGTTGAAAGTTTAGCTGAGAAAGCTGTCAAAGCATCACCACAAAAAATAGATGAAGCAAAAACAGCTTTGGAAGTGTTGGCAGTTATGCAATACGGCACATTTACTGGCAGAACCATGGATGCCATCAAAGGAACAGATTTCAGTCTGTTTTCAGATGATAAATTGTCATGGAATAAAAATGCCGGTATTCGTTTTGTAACTGGTGCATTGGATAAAACAATTAAAGTTGGTTCGGTGGTCGCCGGATATGCTGCAACTGCTGGTATGAATAGAATTATTCGTCGTGTTGGCAAAAAATTTAATCATTCTGGCAAAATGCAAGACAAAATTAAAGAGGAACAAGCCAGATTAGATCTTGCTAAGGCAGATAATATTGCTAAGAATAAAATTGACGATGAACGTGACAACCAACAAATTGCAGCTTTGGATGCCAAGTTGACGGAGTTAAAAAACACAACAAAAACAGATAAATTAACAAAAACAAACAACAATAATGTCACCAATCCAGATGATAAAGATAGACTTTATGCATTAGACGAAGAGTTGAAGCAATTAAGCATAGCAAACCCAGATAAATTTGCAATAGGTAACGATAGTGTAGATATAGATTATGCGGTAAGTGCCGATAATTTAGAAGTCCAAAAACAGTTGTTAAAAATTATGCAGGAACGTTTGGATTTAACTTTCAGTGAACCACTTAAAAAGGTTGTTGAATATACTGCTTTGGAGAAGCAATATATTGATTTGATAAAAAATGACGCACAACAGCAACGTGTTAATCAACAACTGAAAGAATATGATTCTAAAAAAACACGACAGGAACAATTGGCTGATGTAAACACAAAAATAGCCAAAATGAGACCTGATATGCTGAAATGGGGTCAAACATACAAAAAATTATCAGATAAAAACAAAAAACCATCGTTAGAAAAACCTCTGTTGGATGCAAATGGCAAGCCATTAGAAGACCCTCGTTTCAAAGATGTTGGTAACGAAACCCAGGAAAGTATGCTTTCATCACAATTGGTACAACAATACAGACAATTGAGTGCTGATAAAAACAGATTAGACAAAGATATAAAAGATAATCCTATGCTGGATGAAGAAGTGTTAATTAAAGCGGAAAAACAGGAAGACACAGCAACGTTGAAATCGTTACAGGATGAACGTGCACAATTACTGGCAGGCAAAGAATGGAGCAATATCAAAACAGAGTACGAAAACACCTTTAAAAAAACTGATGCTAATACTGGTAAAACACCGTATAAAGATGCTGTGGAAAAACAAGCAACATATCAGGAACAAAAGGATAAATTAAATAAATTATCTGCAAATATCGCACAGTATGAAAATATTGTGGAACAGAAAAAAACACTAGAAGATGCGAAAACATCCCGTCAAACTAAAATTGCTGAATGGGAAACGAAGAACAAAAATGGTTATGCGGAATTGATGGCTTATTGGGATTTCTTGCAAACAGGAAAGACCAAAACATTATTCCATCTTAGTGTCAAAAAGTTGCAAGAAAAAATGGATGAAAAAAATGCTGACGGAAAAACCTTGATGCAACAAAAATTTGAAGCTTGG
Organism: uncultured Alphaproteobacteria bacterium; assembly: GCA_905236005.1. Taxonomy (GTDB): domain Bacteria; phylum Pseudomonadota; class Alphaproteobacteria; order Rs-D84; family Rs-D84; genus Enterousia. The sequence continues at coordinate 41,901 of CAJONJ010000035.1, read as the reverse complement.
AAAACAAGTCATCATTACGGTGATTTGGCTGCCTAAGCAATTCAAAACAAAAAAATGCCATTGCTGTTGCGGTGGCATTTTTTATTTTAAGAATCAATTACTAAAAATATCAGTTTATTATTGAAACTGACAAAATTGTTTGCTATTCTGTGGCCATCAAAGGAAAACTGTTTAACAAAAAATAAAAGGATAAAATTATGTACATACTTGCTTTGAATTGTGGTTCTTCTTCCCTGAAATATCAGGTGTTTGATGCTGATACAAAAAAAGTTGTTGTGGGTGGCTTGGTTGAAAAAATCGGTTTGCCTGATTCTTCTATTACCCAGAAATATCCTGATGGCAAAAAAGATAAAAAAGAAGTTTCTATGAAAGACCACAAAGAAGCATTAAATGTCGTAATTGGTATGTTACAAGGTGCTTCTGTTGATATCACTGCTATACGTGGTGTTGGTCATCGTGTTGTGTTGGGCGGTGAAAAATTTAATTCTTCTGTGGAAATAACTGATGAAGTATTAAAAAGTATTGATGAATTATCAGAAATTGCACCGTTACATAATCCAGCTGCTTTGACTGGTATCGTTGCGGCACAACAATTGATTCCATCTGCTAAACAGGTTGCAGTGTTTGATACAGCTTTTTACTATACTATGCCAGAAACAGCATACAGATATGCTATTCCAGAAGCATGGTATAAAAATTTAAAGGTTCGCAGATATGGCTATCATGGAACATCTCATTTGTATGTTTCTAAACGTGCAGCTGCCCTGCTTGGTAAACCAGCCGATAAATGCAATTTGATTACTTTGCACATCGGTTCTGGGGCTTCTGCTGCTGCTATTAAAAACGGTCAAGCCATTGACACTTCTTTGGGTATGACACCTGTAGCTGGTTTGGTCATGGGAACACGTTGTGGCGATATAGATGCCGGTGTTGTATTGTATGTAATGCAAAAATTAGGCTTAACACCTGAACAAATGCAAAAACACTTGAACAAAGATTCTGGTTTGATGGGTATTACACAATGCTTTTCTGACCGTCGTGATGTGGAAGCTCACAAAGATACAAATGCTGCATGCCAATTGGCTATTGAAATGGAAGCACACATGGTTCGCAGATATATCGGTGCATTTATGGCTGATTTAGGCGGCACAGATAATGTTGATGCTATTGTGTTTACGGCTGGTGTGGGTGAAAATGATTCTTATTTGCGTGCTCAATACTGCAAAGGATTAGAAGGATTTGGTATCAAATTAGACCCACAGAAAAACGAAGATGCTGTGGCACGCAAAGGTGTTGACGAAGCGATTATCAGCACAGACGACAGCAAAGTTAAAATTATGATGATTGCTACAAATGAAGAATTGGTAATCGTAGAAGATACTTTGGCAATTATGAATGGCACATATAATCCAGATCATTTAAAAATGGATTATTCGTTCGCAAAATAATTGTCTGGTTTCGGCAAAAATTACTGGCGGTTTACCGCCAGTTTTTTTATTGAACATGATACCTTTTTTCTGCTAGCATATACAGTATGGACAAAGAAATCTTGGATTTTTTTAATACTGATTTGCAATTTATACATGGTGTGGGACCTGTGTTGGCGTCTAAATTCAATGATGTTTTAGATGGTCGCAGGGTTCTGGATTTTTTGTTACATGCACCGTCTTATGTTCGCCCACGTGAAATTCTAGATTCTGTGACAAATGCACAACCTGGGGATACGATTACTATATCTTTGATGGTAAAATCGCATAAACGTGGTGGCATGTTTCGTGGCCGCAGATTACCAACCCAGATTATTTGTAATGATAAATTTGCTGCACCTGTTACTATACAATTTTTCAATGTGAATTATTTAGATTATTGGACTGAAAAATTACCAGTCGGTCAATGGCGAATTGTCAGTGGACGTTTAGATTTTTCAAATAAAAACGGTGCAATTATCAATCACCCTGAATTTATAGAAACACCTGAAAACGCATACAAGATTCCAAAACATCAGGCAATTTACCCATCAGGCGAAGGATTAACTCAGAAAACATTTTCTAATATTCGTGACCAAATTTTCAATATAATACACGAACGTATTACCGCACATGTTTTATCTGACAGAATGCTAGAATTTTTGGATGCTTTGGAACATGTTCATTATCCAGAAACAAATGATGATTTGGCTCCGAATGGAATTTACATGGCAAAGCTGGCTTACTGTGAATTACTGGCACACCAGACAGCTATTGCAATCAACAGACGCAATCGCAAAACTTTAAAGAACCAACGACCTGTGCGTGCGAAAAAATATGATTTATTAGATAAATTTTATGAGATTTTGCCATTTCATTTGACTGGTGCTCAACAACGAACGATTGATGAAATATTTGCTGATTTCAAAAAACCTGTCCCAATGATGCGTTTGGTTCAAGGTGACGTGGGTTCAGGCAAAACGATGGTTGCTATGGCTGCGGCTGTAAAAATGGCTGAAACTGGGGCTCAAACAGTATTACTGGCACCAACAGATACATTGGCACAACAACATTTTAATAAATTAGCACCCTTGTGCGAAAAACTGGGTTTGGTGTGTGATGTTTTGACAGGGCGAGACAAAGGTGCAGGACGCAATCAAAAATTGATTTCTTTGAAATCAGGTCGGACGAAAATAGCTATTGGAACACATGCTTTGTTTTCAGATGATGTAGAATACAAAGATTTGGGTCTGGTTATAATTGATGAACAACACAGATTTGGTGTGGCACAAAGAAACGCTATGCGTGCAAAAGGCAATAATCCTGATATGTTAGCTTTGTCTGCAACCCCTATTCCACGCACTTTGTCTATGACAATTTATGGTGATATGGATATATCGATTATAAACGAAAAACCTGCTGGTCGTATTCCAATTAAAACATCTAAAATTCCTGTATTACGGACAAATGATTTGATTGAAAGAATTGCCCCGCAAATTGAAAATGGTGCAAAAGTGTTTTGGGTATGTCCATTGGTTTCTGAATCAGAGATTTCTGATATGACTGCTGCCCAATCCAGATATGAAGAATTAAACAAAAGATTTTCACATGTCGGGTTATGCCATGGGCAAATGGATAAAAAAGAACGTGACAAAGTAATGGCAGAATTTGCAAATCCTGATTCTGATATGCGAATTTTGGTTTCTACCACTGTCATAGAAGTCGGTATAGATGTGCCATCTGCGACGATAATGGTTATTGAAAACGCAGAAAGATTTGGATTGGCGGCTTTGCATCAATTACGTGGACGTGTTGGACGTGGGGCTTTGCAATCTTATTGTATATTACTTTACGGAAACAACATAACACCCGATGGTTTAAAACGCTTGGATGTATTATGCGAAACAGAAGACGGGTTCGTAATTGCCGAACAAGATTTGATGATGCGTGGTGTGGGCGAATTGTTGGGGACAAAACAAAGTGGCTGGATTCAATATCATTTTGTAAATTATCGTGAACATCGGGATTTATTCCGGTTGGCTCAAACTGCTGCGATGAATAATAATAGTGATGATGAAAATTGGGCTGCACAGTTGCGTCAGATTTTTGATTGTGCTGTAACAGCAGGTGCATAAAATGAAACGTATAATATTTGCTGTTTTAATATCTGTTATATCTGTGTTTAATGTGAACGCAGCAACATTGATAAACGACACAGAAATAGAATCTGGCATTACAGAAATTATCAAACCAATCGCAAAAGCCGCTAAGATTCCAGAAAATCGTTTAAAAATATACATTATAAATGATGATAATTTTAATGCCTTTGTGCGTGGCGGTGAAGATGTATTTATTTATACAGGATTATTAAAACGCATAAAATCACCTAATGCTTTGCGTGCGGTTGTGGCACACGAATTAGGACATACAATCGGTGGACATATAATTCAAATTGCAGACAGAATGCAATCTGAAATGATACGCACCATGATTATTCAAGCACTGGGTATAGGATTGATGGTTGCAGGCGGCAATCCGTCTGCGGGTGCAGGTGTATTGGCTGGTTCTGCTGGAATTGCTCAGCAATCCATGCTTTCTTTTTCACGAGATGAAGAACGTATGGCTGATGATTTGGCTGTTGATTTGATGGTAAAGGCAGACGAAAATCCAAATGGATTGATAGAAGTTTTTGAACAAATGCACGAAATGCAAAACGCATTTGAAACACGTGTTAACCCAAACAGAATCAACCACCCTTTGACCAGCGAACGATTAAATAATGCAAAAACTAAGATTGCAAAAATAAAAAACATTCCAACAAAATCAAAAAATCAAATTTCAAAAGAAAACGCAAATTATGAAATATTGCGAGCTAAATTGATTGGATATTTAAATAACGATAAAAATGTAATTACTTTGTATCCATACAAAGATAAATCAGATGCTGCTGTTTATGCACGTGCAATTGCTAATATGCGTGCAGGTAATCTGGATATGGCAAAAACAGGTATTCAAACACTGATAAAACGTAATTCTGAATCACCGTATTTTTATGAAGTCTTGGGTGATATAGAATATCAATATGGTCATTATGACGACAGTGTTGAAGCATACGAACACAGTTTAAAATTATCAAATAATGCCCCACAAATTGAAACCGCTTTGGCTGTGGTATTGGCTGAACGTAATAAAAATGGTGATACAGAACGTGCAAAAGAATTATGCAAGCGTGTTATTTTAACAGAACCATCCCCGTTGGCTTATTGGATTTTGGCACGTGTTACTGATGGTTCAACATCAGATTGGGCAATGGCGGAATTTTACAAAATGAACAACGATGAAAAAAACGCAAAAAAATATGCAAAATTGGCACGTAAAAAAGCAAAAAAAGATTCTCCGGAATATATAAAATCTGGTGATATATTAAAGAAATAAAAAACTTGAAAATTATTAGGATTTATATCATAATGTGTTCCGGGTAAAAACCTAAAAGGAGAAAATATGAAAAAAGTATTATTAGCATTGTTTGCTGTTTTGACATTGGCTGCTTGCACAGGTTCTTATAAATCTGGCAACTGTGAATATGATTTCTTGTTACACAAAGACATTTCCATTTCTAAATGGATTGGTAGCTGTGGCAGATAATATATACATAACAGTTATAAAATACCCACAATTGTGGGTATTTTTTATATCATGTATGTGACAGATATCAAAAAAACACCGCCATTTTTTGACGGTGTTTTTTTGATTGTTATCCAACCAATTTTTTCCACAAAGATTTTTTCTTTTGTGCTTTTTTGATTGGCTTACGATGACGTGATGCAGTCGTTGTTATACGTTTTGCTTCCGTATGTTCTGCACTTTTCTTTTTTGCATCTGTTGATGGTTCATGTGCAGATAACACATCATCTGTTTTAACATTTTCTGTTGCAACACGTTGAATTGAATACTGATCTATGTTCATTAAACTGTCATCACCAACAATGACAATCTCTGTTTCAAATTCTTTTTCCATAGCAGCTAATTCAGCACGTTTTTGATTTAACAAATAAATCGCAACATCAGTTGGTACAGTCATAATAATTTTCTGTGCCGCTTTTGCTAGTAATTTTTCCTGTAAATGACGGAACAATATAATAGAAGCCGTCTGAATACTTGGAACCACACCTGCCCCCATACAATGCGGACAAACGACATACGAAGATTCAATAAAACTGCTGCGTAATCTTTGACGAGATAACATCAACACACCAAATGGATTGATTTTCGCAACTTGGGTACGTGCTCTGTCATGTTTCATGACTTCACGCATTTTCTGTTCCAATTTACGATTGTTTTTTTCGTCTTCCATGTCAATGAAATCAATTGCAACAATCCCAGCTAAATCACGCAAACGTAATTGCAGTGCGATTTCTTCTGCTGCTTCTAAATTAGTATTCAATGCGGTTTGTTCAATGTCTTTTTCTTTGATTGCACGTGAAGAATTAACGTCAATTGTAACCATTGCTTCTGTCTGGTTGATAACAATAGAACCACCAGATGGCAATGTTACGTATGGCCCATGCAACCCTTCTAGTTGTTTTTCAATGCCCGCTTTGGTCATCAAAGGAACAGCTGTATCTTTGTATTGAACCAGTTGTTTACGTGGTGCCCGACCATACATTTGTTGAAAATATGATTTAGCTTCATCAAAAGCTTCTTCACCTTGGACATACATCACGTCTTCTTTGTCGGATATAAAATCCCGAACAACACGACGTAACAAAGAATCTTCTGTATGAATTGTAACCGGGGCAACAGATTCCAAAGTCGTTTTACGAATTTCATTCCACAAAGTAGTCAAATATTCGTAATCTTTGGTAATTTCATCCGAACCTGCATCCTGAGCAGCAGTTCTTAAAACCACCGTCATACCCTTTGGTATTTTCAAAGCATGCAGTATTTCACGCAATCTGGCACGTTCCGTTTTGTCAGATATTTTCTTTGAAATACCATAACTGTTACGTTTTCTGGAATTAGGCATCAACACAGCAAAACGGCCAGCCAATGACAAATACGTTGTCATAGATGCACCCTTTTGTCCACGTTCTTCTTTGACACCTTGGACCAATAAAATTTGCTTAGGTTTGATAACGTCTTGAATTTTAAATTCGTTTGCACGTTTCAAAAATTCTTTGTTATCTTCGCCAGCACTGTGATCATCATATTCTGCAATTTCGTCTTCTTCATCATTTGGATCGTCATCGTCATCAACGATGTTCGCATGTGCTAATTCAATTAATTTTTTCTTTTGTTCAGGTGTTACCTGATAATAATCCGGATGAATTTCAGAAAATGGCAAAAATCCATTTTTACCAGTTCCGTAATCCACAAACGCTGCCTGAAGCGACGGTTCCACACGTATAACCTTTGCCAGATAGATATTTCCTTTTATCTGCGGTTTTGTGGTTGTTTCTACGTCAAAATCAGACACACGATTCGTAGCGGTATCTACCACCACCACCCGTGTTTCTTCTGGATGAACACCATCCACATATATCTTTTTTGACATTTAATAATCCTTTTATTTTATAGGCGTATGAAATGGAAATAATACGTTCCCATGGGGCCGTCCAGCCCATGCCAAGGAAATATGCCGCAATAATCAAAGGCATAATTCGTATTAAAGAAAACAGCGAGAATAAAAATATCAACTATTCACCCCATTTTATACAGCACATAAAAGAATAGCAGACGATATATGCAAAGGCAAGGTGTTTTTATTCGTTATTTTGCAATTTGTGCTTTTTATGCGGAAATGACAGATTTGGTAATTTCTGTTTTGCTTCTGCCAACCAACGCTTCATACGAGCCCGCAACCAACGTTCATAAACAAAGAACAAACTGCCTGCACCAATCAAAGGCAACACATAATATATGATTCTGTATGCTAACAACGCGCCGAAAATATTGGCTTTGTCAATATCATCTGGTAAAACCACCATAAATATAGATTCAAAGACACCTATACCGCCAGGCACCTGACTGAAAATACCAGCCACCATTGCAATTACATACAATCCGATAAATACAGGAAACGGCATATCTATATATGTGCGAATACAGAAATACAGCACCAAACCCGCACATACAGAATCCAAAATACCAAGTATCATTTGAATAATTGCTGTTTTAGTTGTTGGAACTTTGAATAAAATTTGCCCGATTTTAATGCTTTTATTTCTAAAAAACAGGGTTAGCCCAAAGTAAACCAACACCAATACCACACAGGTCGCAAACAAACCACTCATACCGATAGAATTAGCCATTATATCCTGTGGTATCAAGAAAAAACCAATAATAGCAATTGCTGCGGCACCCAAAAAATATGTTATACCAGAAAAAGTCAACATTTTGATAATATCACTGCCTGGAACACGCCAACGAGTATACAAACGATACCGAATTGCACCGCCACTGACCAGTGCACTGCCTGCGTTATTACTGATTGCAAACCCCAGCATACCAGCCAGCATCCATTTCCACCACGAAACTTTTCTGTCCACGTAATCCAGTGCCAAATAATCATACAAAGACAAAGCTAAATACCCACAAAAACAAGATACGCACGCAAAGAACAAATCATGCAGTGGGATATTCCACAATGCGTGTACAATATCATGCAAAGAATATTTCTTTAATTGCCAATACAGCATGCCTGCCGCCAACACAAAGAAAAACAGGCCTGCGTAACTTATAATTTTTTTAAATAAACGTCTTGCTTTGATAGACATATATAAATTTCACTCTCTTGTGGGCAATAGCATAGCAATATAAAACCAAAAAAGCAAATTAAATAAATAAAAATAAAAAAATCTTGATATTACTAAAAAAATTGCTAATTTGAATATAATAACAACGAAAGGTGCATACTATGGCAAATCAACCAATTGGCAAAAAAGACGAAACATTATCCAGAGAAGAACTGCTGAAAAAATTAAAGATGTTAGAAGATATTATGTCCACCCAAGAAAATAAAATTCGTGGACAAAATTTTACTATTCAATTATTAACCTCTCAGAATTTAATGTTACGTGATTTATTAGATGAAATAAAGATGTTTGAACCCGGTTTATTCAGTGGCGGTAAATGGACAAAACTGAAAACAAAAATTTTAGACACACTTGATAAAGTTCGTGGCAAATAAAAAAACACCCAAATGGGTGTTTTTTTATTTTGTTGTTAAAAATCCACCAGATTGCATTTGCCAAAGTTGATAATATTTACCTTTGCGACGCAGCAATTGTTGATGTGTTCCTTGCTCTACGATTTGACCATGGTCCAGAACAATAATCCTGTCCATGTTACGTAAAGTTGATAAACGATGTGCAATCGCAATTGTTGTTCTGCCCTTTGACAATTTTTCAAATGATTCTTGAATTGTAATCTCTGTTTCACTGTCCAGTGCAGATGTCGCTTCGTCTAAAATCAATATCGGGGCATCTTTCAAGAAAGCCCGTGCAATCGCAATACGCTGTCTTTGACCACCAGATAATTTGATTCCCCTGTCACCAACCAAAGAATTATATTTCTTTTCGGTTGCCATAATAAATTCATCAGCAGACGCATTTTTTGCTGCACGACGTATTTCAGCCAAACTGGCACCAAATTTACCATATCCAATGTTTTCACCAATCGTGCGGTTAAACATAGATGGATCTTGTGGTATAAATGCAATTTGCGAACGCAAAGAATCCTGTTTAACATTTGCGATATCTTGTCCATCTATCAAAATCTGACCATGTTTTGGATCATAAAAACGCATCACCAGATTTACTAATGTTGATTTTCCTGCACCAGATGGTCCCACAACCCCAACACGTTCACCAGGTTTAATACGCAACATTAAATCAGTTAACACAGGACGATTACGATAACCAAACGCAACATGTTTCAATTCAATCATACCTTTCTTTACAACCAAATCTTTGGCGTTTGGTTTATCCATTACAGAAATAGGCACAACCAAATCTTTATATGCCTTTTTAGCATCCGCAATCTTGCTTATGATATCTGGTATTAAATTAATGATTCCGTTGATTGCACCCATCACCCAGAAATATACAAAAACACTGTATACAATATCTTTAATCTGCATTTGTCCACGCTGATACAATATCACACACAATACAATCATTGTCCCGAACAATATATCCCACAAAATGCTGGGTAATGCCCAAGATAATCTTTGCATACGAGAAGATAAAACGCTGGTTTTAACAGCTTTATCTCTTGGTTCTTTTAATGATTGTTCTTCTTTTTTAGCACCTGAAAAATACTTAACTATGGCATAATTAGAAAAACTGTCCACTAATTGGCCGTTCAAAAAACTTCTAGCATCAGATGCATCTGCACTGGTTTTTTTAATACGGTTTCTTAATGACCACATGTAAATAGCTCGCAATATAAATGCAATAGAAAATATGTATGCGATATTTTTATTCAATGTAAACAACATACCAGCATTGACCAATACAATCATTATTCTGCCGATAATATCTGAACACATTTCAAATATCATAACACCATCGCTAATATAACCAATTTTAGCGTTAATAGACCCCGACATTTTACCAGTCCAGAAAGACATTGATTGTTTATGCACATAATTGGTCAATGTTTCTGATATTTTTCTTCTAATTTTTGGTTCATTATTAAACCAAGTGGCATTGTCTAAAAACTCTGTCACTGATATGAATATATTTAGAAATACTATCAACCAAATTGTAGGCATACAATATTGCAGTAACGTCATACCCTCTGGGACAGTCTCTTCAAACATACCGACAACTAATTTTTGGATATACGGAAAAATTATTCCCGCACCGTTGGCCATTAAATCTATTAGAAAAAACGATACCAGCACACCCAAAAATGGTTTTAACATATATTGTCTATAAAAAGACCACAGCGATGAAGGCAATACCAACGTTCCGGTTGGTTTTTTAGTTTTTACTCGCATCTTTAATCCTTTTTTATATGTGTTTATATAAAAATCCTTGTGACAAACCGTCCACCGACAGATTGCCATGGTTAAATTGTTTTCAAACTAAACGCAAACATATACATTGGAAAAAATTCCCAAGTGGTTGATAGTGTACATCCTATAATACTGTGAATTTTTTGTCAAGAATAAAATCCCGCTATTTTCAATTATTTTACAATATCATGGAAAATTGTTGCAGGTAATACCCCACCCGTTATCTTTGAAGACATAGGTGTAAAATCATCTTTACCGACCCAAACCCCCATTACATAATCAGATGTTGCCCCCACAAACCAAGCGTCCCTGTTATTATTGCTGGTTCCTGTTTTACCACCAAATACGTTGGTAGTATATGCACGTTTGCCTGTTCCGTTTACAACAACATCGTACAACAACTGTTTCATATATTCTACGGTTGTATCAGACAAAATTGTTATTTCATCAGACGGATTACGTTCATAAATCACGTTACCCTTTGCATCTGTGATTTTTGTAATTGAATATGGTCTGACCGATTTGCCATCATTCCAAATAACCGAATATATTGTCGTTAAATCCAATAAATTCATTTCTGATGCACCCAGAACAGTTGAATATTCACGTTTTAATTTGTTTCCAACTCCTAAACGCGATGCCATATTTAACACAGAATCTATGCCATATTGTTTTGTTAATTTCAAAGGAACAGAATTAACACTTCTGGCAAAAGCGGTTGCCAAAGTAATATCACCATAATAATGGTCATTATAATTTTTTGGGTTATAATCACCGATTGCAAATGGGGAATCATTAACATAAGATTCTGGGGTCATACCATGTTCCAATGCAACCAAATACACAACTGGTTTAAACGCAGACCCCGGCTGACGTAAAGCCAGAACACGATTAAATTGACTGATTTGATAATCATCACCACCAACCATCGCAAATATCGCACCATCACGTGCCAATGCAACAATTGCCCCCTGATATTCACCAATTTTATCAGATAAATTTGCGGCAACTCGTGCTTGCAGTTTTGTATCCATAGTAGTATACACATATAAATCTTGATTTATATTTCCAATACGAGATTCTATTTCATCCATAACAAAATCAGTCCAATAACGATATATATTTTTATCTGATTTTGGTGTTACAGCTTTCAATTCTTTGGCTGCCTTTTGTGCTGTTTTCACAGTTATATAGCCTTGTTTCACCATTTCAATCAACACAGCTCTGGCACGTTTGATATTGCGTTCTGGATTTTTAAAAGGGCTGTATGTAGTGGGGGCTTTTAACATAGCTGCAATTTGTGCTGATTCTGCAACAGACATTTTATTTGCACCATGGCCAAACAACAAAGACGATGCAGCATCTATGCCACGCAACCCACCAACCAAAGATATCCTGTTCATATACAAATCTAAAATTTGATTTTTTGTAAATCTGTTTTCCAGCCAATAAGATAATATCAATTCTTGCACTTTGCGTGACACTTTCTTTTCACGTGACAAAAATATATTCTTTGCGGTTTGTTGTGTTATAGTTGAACCACCTGCTGCAAATTTTCTGTGAAACAAATTCACAAACAAAGCACGAAATGTCCCACGATATGATAACGCACCATGTTTATAGAAATTTTTATCTTCGATGGCTAATATAGCCTGATATACATGTGGTGGTAAAGTATCCACAGACACAGGCATTCCCATTATTCGCCCATTTGAACGAATTTCTGCACCATTTTTATCCAGAAATATTATCGCTGGTTCACGTGTTTCATGTAAAATCGCATCCAGTGATGGCATCTGCAAAAACACAAATAACACATACAAGCCAACCAAAGCTATTCCTATTAACCCAACATTAAAGAAAAAGGCAAAAATATATGATTTAACAGACCGCTTTTTGTCTGATTTTTTGTTGTTTTGACGTGTATTATTGTTTTGCATAATCGTCCCCCACGATTATTTTATTGCGTTTTCAAAATCCGATTCTGTCCAAACAGTTATTCCAAGTTTTTCAGCATCTGCTAATTTAGAGCCAGCTGATGCACCAGCTATGACGATATCTGTTTTAGCTGACACACTGGATTGTGGTTTTGCACCATGCCGTTCTAAGATTTCTTTGGCTTCATCACGAGTATATTTTTCCAGTGTTCCAGTCAACACAACACGTTTACCAGTTAATAAATCATTTTCTATGACAGATGTTTCTGGATTCTTGATTGTTATATGTTGTAATAAATTATCCAACGCAGACATTGCATGAAAATCTGCAAAGAAAGACACTATTTCACGTGCCATTGTTTCCCCAATACCATCAATTTGAATTAACCGTTCAACAGATGCACCACGTAAATTTTCCAAGGATTTAAATTCTTTGGCCAGTATTTTTGCGGTTACTTCGCCAACATCAGGAATTCCTATGGCATAAATCAAACGATGTAATTCTACGTTACGTGCATTTTCAATTGATGTTGCTAGATTAGACACAGATTTTGGACCAAAACCATCCAAAGATTGCATTTCATCACCATGCTTTTCAACCAATGTAAATATATCCGCAGCCTGTTTAACCCAACCAAAACGAGTAAATAATTCAATTTGACGTTCACCAAGACCTTCTATGTCAAAGGCATGACGTGATACAAAATGTTCTAATTCCCCACGTATTTGTGCAGGACAAGACAATGAATTCACACATCTGCGAGCCACCGCACCATTTTCTTGAACAACAGCACCCCCACAAACTGGACATACAGTCGGAAAAATAAATGGGACTGCGTTATCACCAACCTCTGCCACACCAACAATTTGTGGTATTACATCACCTGCCCTTTGTACAATTACTTTGTCACCAATTTTAACATTTAAACGTGCAATTTCATCAGCATTATGTAACGTTGCACGTGATACCACCACACCACCGATATTGATGGGTTCTAATTCTGCCACAGGTGTTAAAACACCAGTACGTCCAACCTGAATTGTAATGTCATTTAATTTTGTTATACCACGTGCCGCAGGAAATTTATACGCAATTTCCCAACGAGGACTGTTCGCACGAGCCCCCATTTTTTCTTGGATATCAACATTATTTACTTTGATAACCAAACCATCTATATCAAAAGGTATTTCGTCCCGTTGTAACATTATTTCATTATACCAAGCCTGAATATCTGCGACTGAATTTGCGTTTTTAGCCCATTTTCTGGTTGTTTTAAATCCCCATGATTCCAATTTTTCAAAATATTCAGACTGTGTATTCCATGTCCGTTCTGACAAATCACCATAGGTATATCCAAACGCACTTAATTTACGTGAAGCTGTTATTTTTGGATTTAATTGACGAAGTGAACCAGCTGCTGCATTACGTGGATTCGCAAATTTTTTATCTGAATTCTCATTTAAAGAAATAAAATCTGCACGTGCCATATAAACTTCGCCACGAACCTCTATCACAGCTGGGAAATCACCAGATAATTTTTGTGGTATATCAGAAATCGTCTTTAAATTTTCAGTAATATCTTCACCCATGATGCCACTGCCACGTGTCAAACCACGAACAAAAATACCATTTTCATATCGTGCTGAAAAAGATAAACCATCAACCTTTAATTCTATAAAAACATTTTTATCTGATAATTTGTTAAACCAATCTGCAACTTCTGATTCATCAAAAACATCAGATATAGATAACATTGGTATTTTATGCGGATATGATTTAAATTTTTCGGAAACCGCAGCCCCAACATGCGTAGAAAAACCATTTACTGCTAATTCTGGATATTCTGACTCTATTTCCAAGACACGATTTTTTGCTGCATCATACGTAGCATCATCAACAATCGGTGCATCATTTTGATGATACGCAATATCCCACGCATTTAATTTTTTCATTAAATCTGCGTGTTCAGAACGAATAAAAAGGTCTGCCACTTTTGCCATACACAGATTATAGAAAATCCACCGATTTAGTGCAAGAAAAAACACTGCCAAACAAACGGCGGTGTTAATGAATATAAGCTAATGTTTATCTGCCTTCATTGGTTTTGGTATTGCGTCTGTCACGCAATCTTTTTATCTGATTATTATAAGCATTAGAATAAGCTTTGTATTTAATTTCATCACTAAAACTGGATAATCTATAGATTACATTATAGAAAGCTTCCCAATCATTTGTGGATTTCAGATGCATATCATTATCAGCAAAAGCTAGACAAATCCTGTTAATATTTTGTTGACGATTTTTTTTAGTTCTTTTAATTGCATAAATATCTTCTGCTGTAATAACTTTGTTTTTCAGAATTTGATCAATGTATTCCTCTGTTATATTTTCTATATCTACCATATGTTATACTCCTTTTTTAGAAACTATAACCCAAAAAATTGGTTTGTCACGTAAAATCAACAAAAAAAACACCGCTAGATTTAGCGGTGTTTCTTGTTTAGAATATAATTATTTCAGATAAAACGTTATCGTTGATACAACACGAACCCGTTTGTTTATCGCCTGTTTTTCATTATCAGACCATGCATCTGTTTGGTCACGTGCAGATATACTGAACAATCCCTGATTGGCAGATTGAATTTCACCCAGTTTTGCATTTGCATCTTTGGCAAATTGTTCGCCTGCCGCAGTAGCGTTTTTGGTTGCTGTTTCTATCATTTTGATTTTGATATCATTCAATCCATTGAATAAATATATTGGACCCGCATAATCTTCTGTGACTGTTACACCCTGACGCACCAAATCGCCCATTTTACGTGAAGCGGCATCAACCAAATCAACAGATGATGAACGCACCATAACCCCTGTTTCTACAACATATCTGTCGTTAGAATTTTCGTCTTTGCGTTGTGCATCTGAATAACCCGCAAATTTATCACGTACCTGCACACGCAGATTCTGCAATTCAGATTCATTAAAACCATTATCCATTAAAAATTGACGTGTTTTTTGAATATCTTTATCTATATCAGATTGAACACGTGTCAAATCACCACCAACACGATTAAATTTTATATTCCAAACGGCGGTATCCGCAACTACGTCCATTTCTGCCAAGCCTTTAACCGTAACAGTTCTGCGATTCAAAGATTGAAATATTCCATTACCAATAAAAAAGCCACCCAACGCGATACCAATTGCCAATATAAAACCAAATAAAACAGGTTTAGATTTCATTTTTTCTGTGATTTTCATGATTACCTCCCCTTTTGAAAGACAGTATAAACATTATTGTAACATATTACAATCAGAAAAAAAATCGCCCCGCAGGGCGACATGTTTATTTTACGTTACTGGTTTTGCCTAATTCTGTGCATATTTTATCAAAAGTAGCATCTTTTACCAGTGCCAAATTTTTATTTGCAACCGCTATTTGAATATCTTGCAGTGTGGCAATATTATTTTTTACGGCTGTTGCTGCAACTAAAACAGCTATATCTTTTGAAAATTCACAATCTTTGGTTTCTTTTGCTAACTGTTTAAAATAATACAAAATACGTTTTTTAGTAGCAACATCTTTCAATTTATCTACGTCAGATAAAATGACACTGGATGCATATAATATTTCAGCAACTTCCTGTTTTCTGCTTTCCATCAAATCTGGTCGCATACGTTGGACATCAAAAAATGTAGATAAAGCTAAATTTGGTATGCTGTAATATATGCTGCGTATAGTTACTTCTTTGTTATACATGCATGTATTTTTAGCATCATACATAAAACCACCAATAAAACCTGCATAATCAGGTCTACCTTTTGGTTTATCGTATACTTCGTTTATATTTTCTGGACGCATAAAATAGTGTGCATATAAATTATTCAATTCTAAATTTGTATTATTACTGTCTGATTCCTTATTATTCATTTTGTTAATCCTTACTGTTTTTTACGCAAACGGAGTCAAGTATAGGCCAACAACACATTAAAAGTCAAGCACGTAAAAAAACCTACACTTTTTTCTTGTATTGTCAAAAATACTTGCTATAATTTCCAAGATTTGAATGTCATAGAACCAAAGGATTACAATATGATTATGTTAACATCGGTTTTATCATCCCAAATAGCCACACATCTAGATGATTTGTTGGTTGCTAATAAAATAGAATCACCACGCCCAGATTTCAGTGATTTTGAAACATCAACTATAAAAGATATAGATTCTAAGATGACAAATCGGCAACGCCTGTTGCGTTTTGCTATGGAAAAACCATATAAAAACATACGAAAACACATGCCAAGGGTAGATGCAAAGGTGGATTTTGCCAGCAATCATATATTTATTACATACAAAGATTCTACTTGCTGTTTTGATTTAACATCTGATAAATTGATATTTAAATCACTGTCTGAAGAGAATCCAAGTCCTGTTCAGCAAATCACACCATTTATTTTTCAAACAATTCAAGCATTACGGACTGATATTGACAACGCACATGCAGATTATGAAGAATTTAAAAATTGGAAAATTGAAAAAAAAGAAGAAGATTTAGATGATAGTTTCATGCCTGATACAAGCATTGATTACGGATCAAACAATATACACGTTTCTTCATCCAGCATGCATGTACCAGACAATGAACCTGTAAGACAAAATATAAAACCTGCGTTAAAACTATTGGCCAGACAACGTATAAAATACAAATAAACACAAGGAATTATATAACATGTTACACGAATTAGAACACAAAATGGCACTGTATATAGATAAATTGCTGGTTTCTAATAAAATTGAAAAACCTCGCAGATTTATAAAGGCTTTTCCTGGTAAAGATTATTATTACATACAGGATTATATCCGGGTCAAATCACCAGCACGTTTGACAGTGGACATAAATTTTGAATTTAACTGTGCTGTGGTTAAATATGATAGTTTATGTTGGTGTTTTAATTTACAATCTGGTAAATCCGAACCCAGTTCTGCAAAAATGCCAGACGTTTTTTGTAAAATTTTCCCATATATTCAACAATGCATACGAAGATTCCAAAGCGAAATTGCACAACAACGTAAAAAATATGAACAATACAAAGACTGGAAATCTGTATCAGCTGAAGAATTCTTTAAACAACACAACAAATAAAAAGGGTTATAAAAATGGCTATTTCTATGGAACGTGATTTATCTGAATATCTAGACAGTTTATTAGTGGATGCTGAAATTGAAAACCCTAGACGCCAAGTTCCAACTGGCAAACCAGACGGTTCTTTGCGTTGGACAACCCCTGCCCGCATCAAAGTTCGTTTTGTTGTTTCAGATAATCCAAGAATTACACCCCATTTTACAGTTACATACAAAGATGCTGATTGCAGTTTTTCTTTGATAGACGGCAGTCCATTAAAAAGCAAACTGCCATTAAAAATGTTACATATTTTAAGATTCGTTGCACAAATGTGGATTGAAAAACGTGAAGAAATCATCCAAGTATGCAAAACCAAAATGGGATTACAACTGGCAAATAACGACGAAGACGAAGATGATGACAAGTTACCTTGTGATGGTATGTATGTCAGCCCCGCACATAAATTGGGTGCCAGACGTCGTAAATGGAGAGAAAAATAACAAGGGATTTTTCTGTGAGAATTACATTAGATTTAGATGATGTTATTTTTAATACAATTCCGTTATATGAACTGGCTTTTAAACAAGCTGGTCAGACATTTACACAATATCCAACCAATTGGAATTTACATGCTTGTTATGATGAAAAGGTTTGTGATAATCTGTATAAATTGTTTAAAAGTGATTTAGTGTACAACATGTCCGTAATAGACAATACAATACCTGATATATTAAATACTTTGATACAACGACCAGATATAGAAGTTTTGTTTGTTACACAAAGATTATTAAAACAGCCGTTCAAAACATTTAAACAATTACGGAATAATTCTATACATTGTTCATATAAATCAATCTATGACAAAGAAGGTAAAAAATCTGACATTTTAGCTGAATTAAAAACAGATTTACATTTTGATGATTCACCACATGTTATATCTGATTGCATCAAAGCAAACATTCCTGTTGTAATGATAAGCAATCCAACAACACCGTATAACTATCATTTACGCAATCATGTGGAACACTATACAGATTTACGTACCGCATTGATTACCAAAGGTATTTATACCACAACTAATTCAAAATAAAAAAATGCTTATGAAACCTGATAATGTTTTTTGGACAGAAAAAATGGCAGAAAGCATAGACGAAATACTGGTTGATAATGGTATTGAAAAACCACGCAAACACGTTATTGACAAAAACAGTTTAATAACAAAACTGATGGGATTAAAAGTAACAAAACGAACTGCACCACGTGTAAAAATTCAATTTGAATTAGTAAAAGATAAGCCTTTGGAATCGTTTTTTGCTGTCGTGTATCAGAACTGTTCATGTCGTTTTAGAATGACCGATTGTTCAATGCTGGCACCAGACAATATAAACACACCAAAACCAATTGTAAAAATTCAAATGTTTATAAAACAAATGTGGCGGAACAATCAGGATATATTTTTTCAAATACTGGATAACCTGTATGCCACCACCACAGATAAAATAAATCAAATTATGGCTAATCAAAGACAAAACCCCAAATAAAAACTTTGGGGTTCTTTTTATTTACGCAATAAAACCGCCAGTTTGAGCATCCCACAATTTTTTATAAACACCGTCTTTCTTGTGTGATAATTGTTTGTGCGAACCGATTTCTACTATCTGTCCATTTTTCAATACGATAATTTTATCCATATTACGCAACGTGGACAATCTGTGTGCGATAACCAATGCGGTTTTCCCATGCATAGCAGTCTGCAAAGATTTCTGAATTGCCAATTCGTTTTGGGAATCCATCGCAGATGTTGCTTCGTCTAAAATCACAATCGGTGCATCTTTTAACAAAGCACGTGCAATAGATATACGTTGACGTTCACCACCTGAAAATTTGTACCCATTATTACCAACCAATGTTTCATAACCATTTGGTAATTTAGATATTTTTTCATGTATATGTGCTGCTTTTGCTGCTTTGACAACCGCAGCATCTGATGTGTGTGGCTTTGCGTATTTAATATTATCCATAACACTGCGATTAAACAATTCTGTTTCCTGTGGCACATAGGAAATATTTTTCAACAAAGATTCATGTTTGATATCACGTATATCCATTCCACCAATTTTAATAGAACCAGAACCCACTTCGTACATACGCATTAACAAATTGCACAGTGTGGTTTTACCCGCCCCTGATAATCCAACAATACCGACTTTTTCTTTTGATGCAACACGCAAAGATAAATTTTTCAGTATCTTTTTATCGCCATATCCAAAACTGACATTATCAAAGGCAATATCGGGATTTTTGTCCCGCAATATTCTGGCATGCGGTTTATCAACAATCGTTCTGTCTTTGATAATTTTGTCGTATGCTTTTTTAATCTTTGCCTTAGATTCACTGTAATCCATCAATACATTATTCAAAGAACCAATTGCTTCCTCTAATCTGCCCACTGCCGATACAACAAACACTGCATTTGGTATTGATAACGTGCCATCTTTGATAAATATAAAGCACATAATAAAGCATACAATCATCACAACATACCACAATACATTCAAAGGAACATGTCGACAACGTCTTAAAAATTCTTGCTTACGTTCTTTGTTTTTTAAATTATTTGCACTTTTGTATATTATATGGTTTTCATATTCTGTGTTTGCGAATAATTTTGCTACCAAAGCATGAGACAAGCTGTCCATGATTCTGCCAGAATATTTTGCTTGTTCTGTTTGAACGGTAACTGAATGAGCGGTTACTTTCTTTTGGATTATCCATTGCCACGAGATTCTTATTATACCGTAAACAACCATCAGCAATAAAAAACGCCAATTCAGCACAGCCATTCCTATACATACCGCCACAAAACCAAAAATGGTTCCAATTAACCTGCCCCAAATATTTATTGTCATATGCCCCAATTCGCCTGTTATTTTGGAAGTATATGTGGTTATTTCTGCACCGGGTGTATCAATAAAAAAAGATGTATCATTATTATATACCCTGTAATTCAGAACATAATTTGTATATGCTTTGATTTTGCGGCCATATTTTCCAGATATTATAGATGGAATTATACTGTTGTGTCCCATAAATAAATAATATACATAGATGCAAATAATATATAAAAACGACCTGTATACTAATTCCCAATCTGTATTAACTGCATTTTCAAAAATAGTCATACGCCACTTCATTGCCAAAGGACTAGTTATCAATGGCATTCCCCATTGCAACACCCTTATAACAAAACTGATACCAAACAACCAAGGAAATTGTTTGATAATCAATAAATAAAAACCCTGCCAAGTCTTTGGAAAATTGTCCAGTTTTATATTCATGATTTGCCCCTGTTAACGATTCGTCATGGGAATATTATCATTATAAAATAAAAAAATGTCATTTTTTTCCACCGTTTTACAAAAAAAAGTACTTGATTTTTGTGATTTTATTGGTATACTGTGGGTATCAAAGAAAACGATTTCCCCTTTTGATTGTTTTTTTACAAAGTCTGTATATAATATTGCTTTGTAAGCATTTCAGGAGTTTATAATGTCAGAAAATATAGATTATAATCAGGTAAACACTTGGCCTTTTCAAGAAGCCCGCAAGATTTTGGCACGTATTGGAAACAAAGTTCCCAAAAAGGGTTATGTTTTATTTGAAACAGGATATGGACCATCGGGTCTGCCACATATTGGCACATTTGGCGAAGTTGCTCGTACCAGTATGGTTCGTTGGGCATTTTCAAAAATATCTGATATTCCGACACGTTTAATTGCGTTTTCTGATGATATGGACGGTTTACGCAAAGTTCCAACAAATATTCCAAACCAGTCTGAAACCGAAAAATATTTGGGATTTCCACTGACTGCGGTGCCGGATCCATTTAATCAATATGACAGCTTTGCAAATCATAATAATGCGATGTTATGTGAATTTCTGGATAGATATGGTTTTGATTATGAATTCAGAAGTTCCACACAAATGTACAAATCCGGTGCATTTAATGATGCATTGATGAAAGTGTTGCAGAATTACGATAAAATTATGGAAATTATGTTGCCGTCTTTGGGTGAAGAAAGACGCAAAACTTACAGCCCTATTATGCCTATATCACCCAAAACAGGTCGGGTATTACAGGTACCTATTATATCTGTAAATGCACAGGCTGGAACCATTGTATTTGAAGATGAAGATGGCACACGTGTTGAACAATCTGTATTAAATGGCATGGCAAAATTGCAATGGAAAGCTGATTGGGCTATGCGTTGGTATGCTTTGGACGTTGATTATGAAATGTGTGGTGCCGATTTGACTGATTCTTATAAATTATCAGGTCGCATTGTGCGTTTACTGGGTGGTAATGCACCAGAAAATTTAACCTATCAATTATTCGTTGACGAACAGGGTCAAAAAATTTCAAAAACTAAAGGTAATGGTATCAGCATTGAACAATGGTTATCGTATGCTAACCCAGAAAGTTTAGCTTTGTTTATGTATACGAAACCAGCTACCAGTAAACGGTTGTATTTTGATGTTATTCCACGTAATGTTGATGAATACTATCAATATTTGAACGCTTATGATAAACAAGATGATTTGGCAAAAATGTCTAATCCTGTTGTTTATATACATCGTGAACATGGTGTTCCAGCTGGTCGTATGCCGATATCATATAATTTGTTATTGAATCTGGCCAGTGCCGCAAATACCGAAAGTATTGATGATATGTGGGGCTATATAACTGCTTATAATCCAGGTTTAACACCTGAAAACAATCCCGATTTAAATATGATGGCGGAACGTGCTGTGCAATATTATCACGATTTTGTGAAACCAAACAAAAATTATCGTGAACCAACTGACCAAGAAAAAGTGGTTTTACAAGATTTGGCAAACGGTCTGTCTCAGTTTGTTGGCAAAACTGGTATTGAAAAAGATTTGGAAACGTATTGCTATGATATCGGTAAAAAATATTATAGCGAAGAAAAATTAAGAGATTTCTTTGGTATGTTTTATAATGTCTTGTTGGGTCAGGAAACTGGTCCACGTTTACCGAATTTCATTTTGATTTATGGTATAAATAAAACCCAACAAATGATAACAGATGCAATCAAATAAGGTTGTTATCTTGTGAACGTATTTACTTCATCATAAAATCTTCTGGTAATAACCCGTCCTACATGTCCTGCATTTGGGGTTATAACTATGTTAGAATGCGGTAATATTTTTTGTATCTCGTATGCACTAGACACTGGGGTCAATTTATCCCTTGCCCCTTGTACGATATTAATCGGAATATCTGATAAGTTATTTATCTTTTGTAACATCCATTTACCTAAATTAAAATAGTTTTGAGCTACATAACTTAAAAATAATCTTTTAGCATAAATTAATCTGTTATCAACCTGTTCTATAGTTATCTCTTGTTTGTTATCTAATTGAAATAATGCTAATTCCCAATTAACAATTGCTACCACTATTTCTTTTTTTCTTGCTAAAGAACAATTTTCATATTCATAAAATAATAAATTAGAATCTGTTGTCTTTATAACATTCAAAAAATCCTTATATTCTTGATATAATGAGTTATCCTGTTCAAAAAACACTTTGTTTAAATTTGCTGGGATACACACAGACGATACATATATTGATATGACCATTGGTTTAAATTTCATTGCAAATGCCAAAGCCAATACCCCCCCATAAGAATACCCAGAAACAACACACTTTTTAATATTTAAACGATTCAACACAAGTTTTGCATCATCTATAGCATTTTGGCATGTATTGTTTTTAATTTCACCTTCTGGTGTAGATTTCCCACATCCCCGTTGATCAAAAAAAACAACATAAAATTTGGTTAAATCTATCATATTCAAGTATCTAGTAGAAAAACCACCGCCCGGTCCGCCATGAAAACCTAACAAAGGAATCCCTTTTGGGTTGCCATATGTTGCAAAATATATAGTATGTATATCAGATACAGGTATAAAACCTTCCTGAATAATAAAATCTTTATCTTGTTGCATGCTTATACCTTATTGTCTTTAAAACACTATACCAATCATTATAGTAATAATCTGACAATGCTTGTATTTTAAACCTATCTCTCAACATATAATCATTTCTTATTCCGATAACACAAGCCTTGCTGGCTTTAGCTGCTAATATTCCATCTAAAGAATCTTCAAAAACCAACATTTCTGCTGAATTCTGTATATGCAATTTTTTTAAAACTAAATTGTATGATTCTGGGTTTGGTTTTAAATTAGTTACATCATCCCTAGTAATAATCACATCAAAAAAGGAATTGATATTTAAACTGTTTTTTAAATCAGACCTACTATCATTAGAAAAGAAATCTATTTCTTGTTTATTAGAGCCCGTTACCAGTGCAAATTTCTTAACATTATATATGTTTTTTAATTCTGTTAGGGTATCCACAGCCCATTTCTTAAATTTAATCTTTGGCAGTATAAAATTTTCTTTTACAAAACGCAATTTTTGCAATATCTGATTTTCATTTAAATTTCCTTTACCATAATATTTATCTAACAACATATAATAATCCATAGAATAAGCTGTGTTTAAACGTTTCCTGAACAGCATCTCTAAATCCGCTAGAAACTTGACTGAAACAGTTTTATTATATAGATGTTGGACATATACACTGTCCATAATATCATAAAAACCATGAGAATCTATTAAAGTTCCATCTAAATCAAAAACAAAAAAGTTATATTTGTTAATATCTAACATAGGTAGAAACTCACATTATTATTTAAACCGACACGTGTTTTATCACCCAATTTTTAATAACTTCTGGATATAAACGAGTGTTAGGTAAATCAGATATTTTGATTTTTTCAAAATCTATTAAATCTTCTTGACTGTGTATATCGGTAACATTTATATCTACCCGCTTTACAAGTTCTATACCATACATAAACCGCCCATTTGAGTCATACCCCTGATTTTCAACAGCCAAAATTATTCCATCATGAATATGTATATCAGTTTCTAGAATCCCCATTTCTTCATTTAATTCACGAGTTATACATTGATTTAATGTTTCACCTATTTCTAATCCGCCCCCCGGCAAAAAATAATAATCACCTGCAATATTTTTACATAAAATGATATTATCTTCCTGTATAATCAAACAACGGCTAACAGTTTGTGTCCTCATATATATTCTCCTTTTTTAATCTGGTATATTTGCTAAAATAATCGTTGTCTAGCCAGAAACGTGCTAATTTATACCATTTATTCTTAAAAGCCCATATTGCTAGACGAGTACGCATGTTATAATATTTGTATATAGAATATTTTCTGCATATGAATTGCATAATTTTACTTCCAACACTTAATAAATTTTGTCTTTCTATTAATGGTATATAAAAAATATCTATTAATAATAAATCACACATTAACTTATTTGATATATATTGATAATTAACAGAACAGTCGTTTTTGTTTGCATCAAAAAAATTATTGATATCTATAAAAGAAATTAACTTGGATTTGATTGTCTTGTTTGACACAACATAATTTTGCATAATACTATTATCGGACAATCTGTAAAATACCGATATATAATCAACTAATATTAACTTATTAATATACGGAATTAATTTTATAATAAAATTTACATCTTCACAAGGACGCATATTTTTTATAAATTTTTGTTTTAATAATATAGATTTTTTACACAAATATAACCATACAAACATTGGATCAGAAAACCATGCATCCATTTGTTTAGCCGGGTTTAAGACGACCGTTTCTTTGTATATAGCATGTTTATTTTTAGGTATTTTATCTAACTTAAAATTTTCTAATACTTTAATTCTTTGTGCTTTTACAGCATCAGCATCATGTTTACATGCAATATCATATAAAATACTTATGGCATCCGGGGTCATACAATCGTCAGAATCTAAAAACGTTATATATTTTCCCTTAGCCCTTTGTAAGCCTGTGTTTCTGGCAACACTGACACCCCGGTTTTTTTCAAGTTGAACCAAAACAAATCTGGAATCCTTATGTATAAACTGCTTGATTTTTTTGACAGAATCATCTGTGCTACCATCATCAACTATCACAATTTCCAGATTATTAAAATTTTGTTGTTGAACAGAACGCAAACAATCTTCTATGTATTTTTCATTGTTATAATTAGCAATTATAATGGATACATCTACTGACATTATCTCAACTTTTGTAATTTATTACTTAAATCCACAACTTTACAGAAATCATCATATACTATACTAAATTCGTTATCAGCATTGATATATTTAATATCTGTTAATTTTTGAAGTGTATTTAATAACGTTGGCTGTTGTGCAACGTATTCTTGATATCTTCTAGCATAATAATCTGATACGGTTTCATTTTGATACATTTTAAGATTTTCTAGCACTCGGAGCCCCCTATTAATCATCCTTTGGATAGCTTGATTTCTAGAAACACGTAAAAACACTATATTAGATGTATTTATGTTATATTCCACAGAATGTGTTTTAAAAAAATCTATTTCTGATACATGATGTGGAAACCCAGATATCAAATATGTATCAAATAACTTATGTGCAACAGCTTCAAACAAAACCCCACCCGTGGTTTCAGCCTTAGAAAGTCTATTATTTTTTACATCTTCAAATAATACATCTCTAAATTGAGACACAAAAGTATTTGTTCCTATTTGTCTATAAATGTCCCCCATAGATATGTGACCACACAAAGGATGCTCTTGAATATATTTTTGTGATAACGTATCCTTACCTGCTCCTGGCGCTCCATGTATAAAGAAAACATCTGAACACATAAAATTATGTTTACGTTTCAAATAATCTTCAATATATTCATCATCACGTATAATATCAAAGTTTTGATAATTGAAATGCTGAGTTAAACTAGCATATTCCTCATTAGAACTCAAAATTTCATTGATAACATTCAAAAACACTTTGGTATTACCACGTTTTTC
The DNA here is from genome assembly GCA_905236005.1 of uncultured Alphaproteobacteria bacterium. Lineage (GTDB taxonomy): Bacteria > Pseudomonadota > Alphaproteobacteria > Rs-D84 > Rs-D84 > Enterousia. The sequence continues at coordinate 15,360 of CAJONJ010000035.1, read as the reverse complement.
TGCATCTTTTAATATTTTCTCTTTTCTTGTTACAGATGGGTAAACTATTGTATATGGCAAGCCCAAATTATCTAGTTCACGCAGTATTTCTCTAGCTAAAGTAATAAAAATGTATCTATATCTTCCTAAATTAGATAATATTGCTCCTACATAATTATACGGATATAATTCATGGATAAATTGTCCTAAGCATGGGTTGAATTTTGCTATTTCATCGGTTAACTCTCTAAAATCATACTTATAATTGTACTGCACAGATTCTAAATCTAGTGCTATACTAGGATATTTTTTTGCAAATGTGGTTTTTCCTAAACAACCCCAAGCAGCTATAATTTTTGTATCAAATTTATATTGTCGCATGCTCAACCTTTGGTTTTATAATGATAAAATTGAAATCTGCAAAATATTCATTTAACTTTTCCACAAGATTCCTAGGATTTTTATCTGAAAAAGTGTAGACAGAAGGCCCCATAGAGCTAACCGCAGCAAATCCAAATTCTTGTTTTAAGTATTGTAATAGATTTATAGTTCGTTGGGGTTGTATTCTGGTTTCAAACGGTTTAGTCCCCATAGAAACTATATTTGACAACGAACTAATAAATTGATCAAAATTTTTTGTGACTATACCTGGCACCATATTTTGAAATACTTGATAAGCAATTTTCAAAGATTCTTCTGGTTTATCTGGTAATAAATTATCCCAGAAATCATTTTCTAAACTACCAGATATACTGTTTGCTGTTTTTGGTATTCCGACAATAGAATAGAAAGGAAAATCATTGAATTTATAAATACAATTTGACACTGTTTCCACTTTGTTTTCAAACACAACTCCCGTTTCTATTATATAACCAGGATTAAATACTAGATTTAAACCGAGAGTAGAACTGTGACCAACCCCAAGCGAAAACAAATCTTGAATATTCAAATTTATTCCAGAATTCTTAGCACAACACAACAGCACAGCACTATAAATCTGTGTAGAACAGCCAAGTCCAATATGTTCACGCACATTTTTACTGACTTTTATCTCTATATCATAAAAATCTTCTACACCTATAAATTTTCTTAATAAGTCTAAATTAAAATCATAATCTAAGACCGATACATTGCAACCACAACTTACAATACGATCTTTGCCGTTTGAATTTATCCGTGTATTTACATAAATAGGAAAATCTGTTAAAGAAAAACCGAACGCACCGTGCTTTATAATACCACAAAGAACAGACAAATCTAAACTAAACGCATGTATACGTGGATAAACGACCAAGGAACACCCGCCACCGTCCGACATTACAAAAGACGGCACTGCATCTTTGGTAGAAATTATACATCCACTATTCATATCCAACTGATTTCAGTGTACACCACTACAATCAATTGTCAAGACCTTTGTATTGTGGTATGTTTAATCTCATTTTATTTTTCGTATTTTATTTTATATTCGTCCAAGATAGTATTATTTTCAAAGTAATTTAACCCCATCACACGACGAACATTTTGAACGTTTTTGGACACAACTTTACGGGCTTGTTTGCAACCCGGACTGTTTATGCATAAAATATTTCTGTAAAATGTCAAGATAGACCACAATCTTTAAATACATCTTTGTTAGATACCACCGATATTTTTGATTGTTTTGATATTTGTTTTTTTAAATTTGATGCTGTCCGTTTATATTGTTGTAAATTGCGTCTTTGGCGTATTATATCACATTGTTTTTTATGATACGTATTTAAAGCATTTGTTCCTTGATTCCAAGCAGTCAGATATTCTTGTATAGCATCTGCCCCCACAACATGTTTTATTTCTTCACCGTCCAAAAAACGTTCCGCAGTATTTTTATTTATTTTGGATACTTTTATAAAATCATGCCAATCATCAAATTCTGTATCGGTAATTTGCATGATTCTGTATGGTGTATTCTGCATAGAATTTAATAAATGATATATTGTATTGCCCTGTTGTATTTTAGAAACGATAAATATTGCATCTTGGTTTACTGGATCAACAGCATAATAATTTCCATCTGCCATTTTAACACATGGCACAGTATGCCCAGACATACCATCATCCAAATTATTCCAACACGTTGTCGTTATAATTTTTACATCAGGAATTGTTTTAAATGGGAAATTCGGATATTTTTCTGGGTGTGCATTTACATACTGAAATGCCTTTGCTTTGTTTCCACAAGAAAACTGAAATCCATATTTCATTATATTTTCTGCACTGATGCCGAATTTTAATTCGTCCAGCATCAATCTGTGATTTTTGTTATCGTCATCTTGAATATCTTGCCATTGTAAATTTAAGCTACGTGGATTTTCTAATATTTCATGTATTTTGTTTACAACAGATTTGTCTAAATCTTTTAGTGACACATTTTTTTGTATTTCCAGACAGATGTGTCTATAAATAATTCTTTTGAAAGAATCTTGTGATCGTAATATCCTGTTTTGTTGTTCATCCGGCAAACTTTGGACTGTTTTGTGGACAAAGTTTTGTAATCTAAAAAAACCAACTGTTGAATCATGTAAAACATTTAAAATTTGTTGTACATTTTTAACAATATCAGTATTGGCTTTGTCGTTAATCAAATCATTATTATCTTTATACATGGGCTGTCCACCTTGATATATCGCATAGACATTGTAACCAAACCAATCAGAAATATCAAGACAGTTCAGCCATTATTTTTTTCCATTGTCTGAATTCATTTTTTAAACAATCGTAATGCAATAATTCTAATTGTTGTGATATTTGTGTGATTGTATAATTTGAATACGAACGTTCACCTTCACTGCCCCTGCTCATCCAACCAATGATTTTATCTATATAAGTACGTATAATACCACTTTGTTCCATTGCTATATTTGCATTTTTGCGAAAAGAGTGAAAATCATATCTTTCGGAATTAGAATGTTTTATTCCTATTTGTTTCAAAAATCTAAAAAAATTACTGGACATATGGCAATTTAAACATCCTTTTGGGGTCAGACACGTTGTTTTAAACACAAAATCTGTGTCTGATATATGCGGTTTCCGATTGATATAATCCAGAAAGCCCATTTTTATCAGTGTTGAATGAATAGGCACCACACGTTCTGAATCTTCTGTCTTTAATTTTTTTATACCGGGGTAATCTTCTATGAAATTTATGCACCAAATCCCGTCTTGTTGAATAATATCTTTGTATTGTAATGTGAACACAGCATTTTTTCTGGAACCTGTAAATAATGCAATTAAACATCCCCAAAATATATCAGGATTTTTATGAAAAAATTGATATCTGGGATTAAATATCTTTTTCAGTTGTTCATCATTGTATGGAATATGCGGATGTTTTGCACTTTTAGGTGTTTTTTTGATATTTGGCAATCCAATCAAAACATCTGGTTTGTATAAATCAGGATATGCAACAACTGCAAATTTTACCAGACTGATAATCCATCGCATATGACGAATTTTTTGGTCACCTTGGATATCAGCACGATTTGTAATTATATCTGTAATTTTTAATAACATAGATTCATTATGAAATTTTGAATATTTATCTTTGGATTTTAACCCAACTGCATACATATATTTGCATATCACCTTGTATTTTCGCAAAGTTTCTTCTTTGTTTTTGCCATTTTTGATAACAAAACGGTTTAACATATCTCCTATGGTTGGCACTGTACAATTTATTGTTGAATTTATATTTATCTGATTCGAGAATTGTTTTATTATTTCGGTTAACATTTGTTGTTGTTTATACAATTTTCGTCCCAATTTAATCAATTCTGTTTCATATACAAATAATGCATTTTCATGTTCTGTGATAGATTTTTGTGTCATGTTGATTTTACCTCTTTTTTGCAAGATAAAACCATAAGTATTCCAAACTGCAAGTATTAAAAAACCGCCCAAACGGACGGTTTTTTATTTTTAAGGCATTAAACGTGATGGGCCACGGAATAAAAACACAGCTTCACGAATTGTTGGCAATTCCAACAGTTGTTTTATAACACGTGCACCCCCCATTCCCCATCCACCATGTGGCGGCATGCCATAACGGAAACAATCTAGGTACCATTGCAAACCTTCTTGGTGCAAACCTTTTTCTTTTAATTGTTCACACAGTTTAGCATAAGATTCTTCACGTTGAGCACATGTCACAATTTCAACACCTTTGTATAACAAGTCAGCCGATACAGATATTGGTTCACCATGTTCGCCTGTGCCTTTCTTGTGATAAAACGGACGTGTTTCCCATGGCCATTCAGTGATATACACAAAATCTGAACCAAAATGTTCTTTGACATAATCACCCAAAGCTTTCTCTTCTGCGGTAGTAATATCTGGTTGTTCTGAAGCACACCCCATTTCACGCAATATTTCTTTTGCACGTGCCATAGTGATACGTGGAATCGGTTTTTTTAATTGAAATTCTGAAATACCAAAATATTTCTCTATTTCTTTACCACATGCTTTCTTGATAGATGTCAGCATATAACCGATTGTTTTTTCCAATTCTGTCATTACTTCTTCAAAACTTTCAATGTATGCCATTTCACCGTCAAAAGAAGTAAATTCTGTTGCGTGACGTGTTGTAAAAGATTTATCTGCTCTGAATGCAGGTGCTATTTCAAACACCCGTTCCAAACCACTGGCTATTGCCATTTGTTTAAACAATTGTGGTGATTGTGCAAGATATGCTGTTTGTCCAAAATATTCTATTTTGAATAATTCAGCACGTGATTCAGACGGTGTTGCCATAATTTTGGGTGTCTGGATACCAATAAAACCTTGTTTTGACAAGTATTCTTGATATCCTGACATCATAGCAGAAAACGCACGCATTATTGTTGCACTGCGTGGTGAACGTAACGATAAAAATCGCCAATCTTGTGATTTTTCTGACGTTACTTCGGTGCTGCCTTTGGTTGTAACAGGTATCGGGGTTGATTCTGCCAAAGATATTATTTTTATCTCTGAAACCTGAATTTCAAATCCTGATTCTGTACTTTTGGTTTTTACAGCTTTTCCTGTTACTGATATAACAGATTCAGTTGTGATTTGTTTAACTGTTTCAAATGCTGGTGTTCCCTTTTCAACCACACATTGAACAGTTCCTGTTATTTCACGCAAAACAATGAAAGCAATACAGGATTGCAACCGCAATGTTTGCACGTGACCTTTGACAGTTATTATTTCGCCAATTTTTTGTGGAATTTCGGCGATATGCGTTCTTATTTTAGACATTTTAACCTCCTTTGTGTTTTGTTATTATTGTTTATAATAAGAACACAAGGACGTTAAATAATTATGCATATCGTTTTCAGATAGACATAACACCAACGTGGTGCCACCTTGTTTTGTAACATTGTCACCAATGTTACCTTTTTAACTCTCGCTGGATTCGCCATACCATAAAAGAGTCTTTTGCTGTGACGGGCAATCCCGGGAAGTTCTAGTAAGTGCGGATTAAACCAACACCGTTCTTCTTCCGCCTCCCCATTGTTAGTGGATTATCGGCTTTGCTACTTTGTAGTATAGGACAAAAAAATCCTATTTCAAGTATTTTGAATTATCACTATGTTCAAATTCCTACAAAAATGATAAAAATCCTGTATATTATAGGAACGTTTTCTATTTATGATTGTATTGTTTGATTTAATTCTATCTTATGATAATATTCGTTATGTATAACCAAAGGAGAAAAAACATGAATCACAATCAAATCTGGCGGGCTATTGAATTATTTGCCAAAGAACATAATATGTCTTGTTCTGGTTTGGCAAAATGCAGTGGTCTGGACCCAACGACTTTTAATAAAAGCAAACGGTTTTCTAAATACGAACAACCACGCTGGCCATCAACTAACAGTATTGCTAAAATACTGGCAGCTACTAATTCCAGTCCCCAAGATTTCTTTAAATACATCACTGATGATAAAGATAACTAAAAATAATATTTACCCACCAATCCAGGTGGGTATTTTTAAATTTACCAAAATCAAATAATTTAAATACGTATCAAAAATAATAGAAATACAACTTGATTTTTCCTGTGTGTTGTGCGATGCTAGCCTAAAGGAAAATATATCAAGCAAGGCTACAACAAACCAAAGAAACGTAACATGCAGAAAAAAAGCCCAAAGATTTCTATTGTTATACCCGTATATAATGTTGAATCCTATGTAGACGAATGTATTAGATCTGTTGTTAATCAAACCTTTTCTGACATTGAAATTATAGTTGTTGATGATTGTGGTACAGATAATTCTATGGCTATTGTAGAGAAATATGCCAAAACCGACAATCGTATAAAAATTGTGCGACACAAAAAAAATTCTGGACTGTCTGCTTCTAGAAACACCGGTATTGAACACAGTTCAGCACCATATTTGATGTTCTGTGACAGTGATGATTTCTATGATCCAACAATGTGTCAAGAAATGTTTAATGCGATTGAACAATCTGGTTCAGATATTGCAATGTGTGGCACAAATGTTATTTATGAGGCAGATGAAGAATTTAGGACAAGTGATATTACAAATTATAGCATTAAATATACTGGTACTCATAATGTGACAAATGACATTATAGATGCTTGCAATGTTAATGTATGGAACAAGATTTACAAAAAATCGAAATTACAAGAGCATCAATTGGAATATCCCGTTGGATTGAAATATGAAGATGCATATTTTTTTAAAATGTACATGTTATGGGCGAAAAATATAACATTTATAGACAAACAATTGTATAATTATCGTCGCAGGGTTGGATCCATTATGAATCAAACATTAAAAAAATGTGATAATTCTGCGATTGATCATTTAAAAATAGCAATTGCTTGTTTTGATTATATGAAAAAGCATAAAAAATATGACAATAATTCAAAATATTTTTGGTCATCTATATTCGTTACATATTTTAATTATGCCCATTGGCACGCAGGTAAAAATTATCAAAATGATATAAATAAATTAGCATACGATTTTGTAAAGAAAAATTACATTCCGCAAGATTTAGGGGGCTACAATAATCGAATTATGGATATGATTGCTAATAATAAGTTTAAACATGTAAAAAAATATGTGCTTGGTATATTATCAATACTAAACGACATTGACTCTAAAACGGTTTACGTTATTGGATTACCTGTTTATAAAATAAAATATTTTTTAAATTATGCTAAATATTATTTATTTGGAATTCAATTTAAGATAGAACGCATCAATAAGTTTTAACTTGATTTGTTCGTGCTTTTGCAATACGATGGCATGGAATCATATGTAGAGAAAACTATGGTCTAAGGATTGGTTTAATATTAACTGAAAACCTGTTAACAAAACACAAAATCATAGCTTCGACTGATAAAAGGTTAGAAATGAGCGAAATAAAATACAACCTGAATGAAATCGGAACACGTCCGTGGGGGACATGGAAATGTATTACGGTTGGTGATAAGTATATTGCAAAGGTTATTACGGTCAATCCGCACCAATCATTGTCGTTACAAACACATTTGCATCGTGATGAACATTGGACTGTTGTCAAAGGGAATCCAACAATAACCGTTGGGGATATAACAAAGACGTATGGTTTCGGACAGTCAATTGATATTCTTGTACAAACCAGACATAGACTAGAAAATTTAACAAACGAAGTTGTTGAAATTGTTGAAATTCAGATGGGCGATATATTAGATGAAACAGATATTGTTCGGTTTGAAGATATGTATGGTCGTAATTCATAAAAACGGGGGGTGAAATAGTGATACCAAAAATAATACATTATTTTTATGATGACGTTAATATTTGGCAAAAAGACAAAAAATCACAAGTACGGATGTGTATAAATTCATGGTTGAAACATTGTCCAGATTACAAATTAATGTTATGGCATGATAAAATGCCAGAATTTCAAGAAATTATCAGCAAATCTCCGTTTGTAAAACGTGCGTATGAATTAAAATTATGGGCTTTTGTTTCTGATTATATTAGACATTATGCTTTATATAAACATGGTGGTATATATTTAGATACTGATGTAGAAGTTGTAAGCAATTTTGATAAATTTTTAGAAAACGATTTTTTTATTAGTATCGAAGGCGATATTTTGTTTGGAGAAAACATTCCAGAGCCCGCTGTTATGGGTGGTGTAGCTGGACATAAAGTATTTAAAGAATGTATGAAAATATACGAATCTGAAGATATCTTTTCTATAGATAATTTTATTGCCAATGTGATAATGAAAAAACTGTTACAAGAACAATATGGTTTTACGAGACTATCTTTCAAAACAAAAAGCCAAGAATCTAGAGCAGGTAAATATTTTGATCCATTAGTTCCAACTAAACAATTAGATGATTATGATTTGTATACACACGAATGTATATGGCAAGATAAATCTAAAACAATAACAATTTATCCTTGTGAATATTTTTGTCCGACATGGTGTGTATTTCAAAATAAATCTTTTACAGAGAAAACCGTGGCAATTCATTGGAATCAGAGTACTTGGTGGGATGATGAAAAAATATATATGTTGAAACATAATAAATATCCTGTGGAACACATATGTTTTATGAAAAAGCTGGAACATGTATTACAGAAAATATTTTGTTTAACCAATTCATCAGATGGCAAGTATAAAGTAATCACACTTTGTGGTGTAAATATAAAAATAAAAAGGAAGCATAATGCTTAAAGTTTCTATAATAATTCCAGTATATAACATGGAAAAATATTTACACGAATGCATTGATAGTGTTATGTGTCAAACTTATAAAAATATAGAGGTGATATGCATTAATGATGGTTCTAAGGATAATTCGTTGAATATATTAAATGATTACGGAAAGCAAGATAGCAGGATAAAGATTATAGATAAAGAAAATGATGGTGTGTCTATGGCTAGAAATGATGGTATATCTGCAACAACAGGTGACTATATAATTTTTGTAGATTCTGATGACACAATAGAGCCGGATTATGTAGAAAAAATTGTTGCAGATATAGAACAAAAAAACTTTCCAGATATTTTGGTAATAGGTAATTATAATTGGTATCAAAGAAAAAGAGAAGTTCTTGGTGCATTACCAACAATGGCTATCGGTATCAAAAAAAGTTTTTTAGATAAATACCCTTATGTAAGATACCCCGAACACTTGCAAATTTGTGAAGACGGTCTATTTTCACATCAATTGCTAGCATTAACTGATAATGTAAGTTTTGTTCCACATCCGTATTATTTTTATAGACAACATAAAGATTCTAGTGAACACACAATAGATCCTGTTCAATTAACAAAAGATATAAAAAAATGGTTTGATATTTTAAATAATTTTTATGACAAATACAAAGTTATTGATAGAAACAAACTACATGCTTTATCTTTTATAAGAGTAGAACCTTTTTACAGAATGTATAGTGTCAATTTTTCAGAAGAACAACGAAATTCTATTGCTGAAGTTTTAATTCAATTTATTAAGAAATATAAATTATTACAGTCACCATATAAAAAATATTTTGATATAGATTTTCGGTTTTTTATAGAAAGTGAAAATTGTTCTGATTTTAATCTAAGAAAGCTAAAATTCTATAAGTTTCAATATATAAAATCTACTATATTGAAACATTTGACATTTGGACACACAAGAAAGTATTACACACAAAAACAATCAGATATGAAAAATAAATTAAAATAAGGACAGCACGATATGAAATCTAAAGAATTGATAAGTATTATTATCCCTGTGTATAAAGTTGAAGATTATTTGGGACAATGTGTTAAATCTGTAATTGGTCAAACGTACACAAATTTAGAAATCATCCTTGTAGATGATGGTTCACCTGATAAGTGTCCGCAAATGTGTGATAAATTTGCGAAAAAAGATAAACGTATTCGTGTTGTTCATCAAACAAACGGCGGTTTATCTGCGGCACGCAATACAGGTTTAGATATAGCAACTGGTCAATATATATATTTCTTAGATTCAGATGATTATATTGAACCTGAGACTATTGAAACTATGCTAAAAACAATGCGTAGCGATGATATAGACATTGTTATTGCTGGGGTAAAACCATTTTATACCGGAAAAAATAAACCAAATGCTTTTGATGGTAAGGTTCAGTATTTCGACACAAACAGTCAAACAACAAATTTATCTGGATCAGAAGTAATATCCGGACCAGCTGTAGCATGGGGAAAATTGTATAAAAAGAGTATTATTGACAAATACCACTTACGTTTTGATGTGGGTTTAATCAATGAAGATGAAAGTTTTAATTGGTATTATAATACCAAAGTTCGCCGAGGTATATTCATACCAAATAAATTTTATAATTACTTAATTCGTAATGATTCAATCATGGGAAATAAAGAAAACAAAGGCGATAAACTTGGCGATATTCTGTACATTGTTGATAATGTATATAATCACTTAATTGTACATAAATTATACAAAAAACACAAACTGCAATTTCAAACATGGGCAAATAATATTATTCAATGCACTAAACATTTAGCACAAGAATTTAATAATTCAAAAATTATAGAAAAATGCGATAAACGGTATCACAAATACAATAAAAAAACTTTTTCAGAATGTTTATGGGGAAATGATAATTATAAATTTATTGAGCATATATTTTCTATCAAACATTCAAAAGATGATAAATATAAAGTATTTTGCATACTTGGTATAAAAATAAAGTTTAAAAGATACATAAAAAGTAAAATAAATATATTCCTAACAACAGATACTAATTACTTGCGATATGTGGCAACAACCGTCGCTAGTGTTTGTTATAACACAAAACGCAATTGTCATTTTTATATTTTGGTTGATAATATATCCAAGAAAAACAAAACGACCGTATCAAAACTATGTAAGATATTTAAAAATTGTTATATTCATTGGTTGAATTTATCACATAAAAATCGTCAATATATTGTAGATAATTTTGTAGCTAAATCTAAAAATGCAGTTTATACAAAAAATATTGCTAATTATTCACGTTTTTTAATGCCTGGATTATTACCAAATATAAAGCGTGCCTTATATATTGATACTGATCTGTTGGTATGGGGCGATATCGGCGAATTATATGATAGTAATCTAAATGATTTTACAATTGGTGCAATTGGTGATTCGTATGTGTTATTTAATAAATCAATCCAGGATCAAGCATATAAATATATAGATAATAATCATTTATATTTTAATGCTGGGGTTTTATTAATTGATTGTGAAAAATGGCGTAATCAGAATATTATAACCAAAATTATAGAATCAGATAAACAAATACGAGATTTAAAACTGTTTAACTCTCAGGATCCAATAAATAAATGTTTTGAACAGAATTATCAATGGTTACCGCATAGATTTAATTGGTTTGGAGAATATAGTCAAATGTCTGGAAATAATGAAATAGCTAACTATGTAAATGAAAATTTAGGTAAGGATGGTATTTTAATACGACATTTTTGTGGTAACAAGCCTGACATGTATCCGAATGAATATCCGTCAGAAATCGTAGATAGTTTTGTTTTTTATGCTAGAATGACACCGTTTTACGATGAATTTGTGAAAATAATTCATCACATAGACGATCCGACAAAAATAATATCGACACGTGTTTTACCAAAATGGTTTTGCAAATTAATATGTTGCTTTATTCCAAATCGTAAAATGCGTCATAAATTCAAAGATAAATATATGCGACCATAGGGGTAGAAAATGAATATATTAATCACCGGTGGTGCCGGTTTTATTGGTTCAAATTTGGCTGATAAATTATTATCGATGGGACATCATATTGTTGTCGTTGATAATTTTAATGACTATTATGATGTAAGGTTAAAAGAAAAAAATATCAGTGCAAATATAAACAATCCAAATTATAAACTGTATCGTTGTGATATCTGTGATATGGTCGCTTTGGGTACTGTTTTTTCAGATAATGCATTTGATGTTGTTGTCCATTTGGCAGCACGTGCGGGTGTTCGTCCCAGTTTAGAAAACCCAATAGCATATGTTGAAACAAACATACTAGGAACTGTGAATATATTGGAGCAAATGAAAGCACATAATATTAAAAAACTTGTTTTTGCTTCATCTAGTTCAGTATATGGTAATTGCAAAGCAGAATCTTTTAATGAAGATTTAAAAGTAACAGAACCTATATCCCCGTATGCTGCGACAAAATCAGCGTGTGAACAGATAATCTATACATATCATCATTTATATGATATAAATGCGTTATGTTTACGATTCTTCACTGTATATGGGCCACGGCAACGCCCTGATTTAGCTATTCGTAAATTTGTCGAAAAAATTGAAAAGGATGAACCAATTGATATGTATGGTGATGGTACAACGAAACGCGATTATACATTCATAGAAGATATAATCTCTGGTGTAAGTGCCGCCATAGATTACAATAAAACAGGTTATGAAATCGTGAACCTAGGTGGTGGTGAACCCATAACATTAACACGCATGATTGAAACCATAGAAAAGGTTTTAAACAAAAAAGCAACTATAAATCAAAAACCAATGCAACCAGGTGATGTAGATAAAACAGTTTGTGATTTCACAAAAGCAAAAAGATTATTTGGATACAATCCAAAAACGTCTTTTGAACAAGGTATAAAAAAATTTATAGGCTGGAAAAATGAAAATATTAAAAAAACAAAAATTACCAAATAATCATATTGGTGTTTATTTGTTTGGCTTAAAAATTTTCGATTATAAACAATTTGTTTCAAAATTTGATAAAATTTATGCTCGCCGCTTTAAGGGACTGACGGATGCGGAATTGAAATATTGTTTAAAATATCAATTTAAAAAGTATACGGGTCGTCGATTACATATAGAAAATCCAGAAACATTCAATGAAAAATTACAATGGTTAAAATTATATTATCGTAACCCGTTAATGACTCAATGTGCAGACAAAGTAGCCGTTCGTGATTATATTGCAAAAAAAATCGGTGCACAATATTTAATTCCTTGCATTGGAGTATATAATAGTCCAGATGATATAGATTTTGAAAACATGCCGGACAAATTCGTTTTAAAAATTAACTGGGGATCTGGGCAAAACATTATTATAAAAGACAAATCTAAAATGGATGTAAAAGATATAAAACAGAAGTTAACTGATTGGATGTGTCCAGAAAGCAATCATTATTTCAATTTCTTTGAATGGGGATACAAAGATATTCCACCAAAAATTATCGCTGAAAAATACATAGAACAAATGGATGGAAATTTGTTAGATTATAAATTTTTTTGTTTTAATGGGGTACCAAAATATTGTGAAATTGATATTGATAGATTTACAGATCATAAGCGTTGTTTTTACGATATGGAATTTAACAAACAACCGTTTACAACTTTATATCCGCTTTATAAAGGAAACATTGTTAAGCCTGCTGGATTTTCAACGATGAAAAAAATAGCTAAAATATTAAGTAGCGGTTTTCCCCATGTCAGAGTAGATTTATTTATGGTTGACGATAAAATATATTTTGGTGAAATGACATTTTGTCACGGAGCTGGACACGAAAAGTTTGAGCCCGAGGAATGGAATAAAAAATTAGGAGATTTATTAGTTTTACCGAAGGATGATAAATATGACTATATTAAAAAAAGCATGTAAAATTTTTAATCATAAAAACATACATAAAGAAATTTTTCCAGGATACCCGAATTCGTGTTGTGATATTCGTTACTACGATGACTATATTAAAAGAGGAATTCATTTTCCGCACTTGTTTGGAATTGTTGTGGCAAGACCTTCAACTATTGGTGATAATTGCTGGATTTATCCAAATGTAACTATAGGTGCAAAAACATTGGATACTGGTGATGGAAAGACAAAAGAACATTATCCAACAATTGGTGAAAACACTGTAATTTATGCGGGTGCTGTAATAGTTGGTTCGGTTAAGATTGGTAAAAATGTAACAATTGGTGCAAACAGTGTGGTAATAAATGATGTACCCGATAATGCTATAGCTGTAGGAATTCCTGCCAAAGTTATAAAAATAAAAAATCCGGTATAAAACCGGATTTTTTTACTACATACCAGATACTTGCCAAGATAATCTGTTTATGGTTCTGGTATTACCGTATGCACCAATACTTACTATAAAGGATGATACAGTTACACCGCAAACATACAGCATAACCCATGGGATTCCGCTGTTTGCACCAGAATTATTTACTGCGTTTACACAATAATTTGTGTTAGACATTTGTACAGGCAGATAGATTGTTGTGTTTGCTGAATTATCTGATTGTATTGTAATTGTTCCTGTCCATATTCCGCCTTGTTCAATCCAACCAGATTTATATTTACGATACCAAGTATAATTGTTTTCTGCTGTTGGTGTCTGGGACATAATTACATAATCTGTTAGGTTTGTTGTACGGGTATCCAGTATTGAAATGTTATTCGTATTTGTTGTCACATCTGTCCGCAGTGTACTGATATCGCCCAGTGCAGCAATTTGGGCTGACACAGCTACAATTTCATCATGGATTGCCGAAATACGTGCCAACAGTGTTGTTGTAGATTCTTTATCTGCAATCTCTGCATACTGTGTACTCAGTTCGTCTAATTCATCTTGACGGTCTTTGATAACTTCCATTAAATAATTTAAATCTTGATTTAACACACAAGGATCTATTTTAACAGTTGGTTGATAATCAACAATACGTGTTAATGGTAATTGACGTGCAATAGAAATACAATCTAATGCAGTTGGTGCAACATCAAAAACAACTTTACCCCCAGTATAAGGAATATCTGCATCTGCACCCGCTGATGTACCGACAATTGTGTATCCTGTGGCGGTTACGTTATTTTTAGTCACTATGATATTTGAATTTTCAAAATATGGAAAATTAAAAGCAAATTCGGTTGTAGAACCGTTTCCCATATATGATACTTTTTGCATAAATTTATCTCCTTTTGTTATAACAAAAAAAACTGCGAGAAAAAAACACGCAGGCAATAAAAAAAACAGCTGACACGAATATGTCTGCTGAGTGACTGTATTGTACCATAAATTACGAAAAAAAACAATATGTTTTTATTCAAACGCAAAAAACTATTTACTATTCCATATTTTCTTTTTTTATATTTCCCAAGAATAATGTAGGGTATTTTTGCACAAACAGTTTATGATTTTACCTGATTTTTTCTGTCCATATCAAGTCCACGCCCTGGCAAATTTTGCCGCAAAAGGCGGATTTTTGCGGTATATGAATTTTCTTTGCAAAATGTTTAGAAAGTCCTTGACTTGTGCGGATTTTAAGGTTATTATAAGTCGCGTTATTCGG
>CAJONJ010000034.1 GCA_905236005.1 uncultured Alphaproteobacteria bacterium | reverse complement strand
TTGCCCTAATAGTCTAGTGGTAAAACACGTCCTTGGTAAGGACGAGTCACAAGTCCGATTCTTGTTTAGGGCACCACAAATGCATTATTTGTTTTGCGTTTATTGGTTTATAAGTATTATTGATTTTTATGTAATGCGTTGATACGACTGACAATCGGGTAGTGTTATATAAAAATAAAAAGTGATAAAGCAGGGTGGCACCGCGTGAAGAATCTTAACGCCCCTGTATATTTAAGATTTAAATTGGTGCCGTATCCAAGATTTATGGCACCTGAAAAAAGGTGTGAAAAATGATGTCGTTAAAATCAAAATACAGAACACATACTTGTGGTGAATTAAACGCAAGTAATGTTGGTGAAACAGTTACTTTGTCTGGCTGGGTACATCGTAAACGTGATCATGGCTCGTTATTGTTTGTAGATTTGCGTGATAATTATGGAATAACACAATGTGTGTTTGACGGTGGAGATGAAAATTTGGAAAAAATTCGTCCTGAATCCGTTGTGCAAATTACAGGAACCGTTGTTGCACGTGATAAAGATGCGATAAATGATAAAATACCAACTGGTCAGATTGAAATCAAAGCAACCAAATGGGATGTTTTAACAAATTCCGAAGTTTTGCCATTTCAGGTGTTTGGTGATGAAGAAACCAGCGAAGAATTACGCTATCAATACAGATTCTTGGATTTGCGACGTGAAAAATTACATAACAGCATTTTGATGCGTAATAAAATGGTAAAATGGTTACGTGATAAAATGTGGGATTTAGGTTTTTCTGAATTTCAAACACCTTTGTTGACAGCAGACAGTCCAGAAGGTGCAAGATGTTTCTTGGTGCCTTCTCGTTTACATCATGGTAAATTTTATGCGTTGCCACAGGCACCACAGATGTTTAAACAATTATTACAGGTTGCTGGGTTTGATAGATATTTCCAAATTGCACCATGTTTTCGTGATGAAGATTTGCGTGCAGACAGGTTATTAGAATTTTATCAATTAGATATTGAAATGTCTTTTGTTGATCAGGCTGATATTCAGGCTGTCGGTGAAGCTGTTATTCCGGAATTGGTTCGTACGTTTGCACCAGATGCAAATATTTATCCAGAAATTCCGCATATATCATTTGATGATGCTATGTTGAAATATGGTTGTGATAAACCTGATTTGCGTAATCCAATTTTGATATCTGATGTGACAGATATTTTCCGTGGTTCTGATTTTGGTATTTTTGCAAATGCAATTGAAAATGGTGCTGTGGTTCGTGCAATACCCGCACCAAATTCAGCAGATAAACCACGTTCTTGGTTTGATAAACTGGGTGAATATGCTGTTAAAGAACTTGGATTAGGTGGATTGGGATATATTGTTTTTGCAGAAGAACCAAAAGGTCCTGTTGCAAAGAAACTGGATTCAGACAGAATTGCAAAGTTACATGAAATTGCAGGAAATAATTCTTCTTTGTTCTTTGTATGCGACAATGTGGATAATGCAAACAAAGCATCTGGCAGATTACGTAATAAATTGGGTGCAGAACTTGGTTTGGTAAAAGAACGTGATTTTGCATTTTGTTGGGTTGATAATTTTCCGTTCTTTGAACCTGATGAAGAACGTGGTGGTGCACCAATGTTTACACATAATCCATTTTCTTATCCGTTGGCTACAATGGAAGAATTGGATAATAAAAATCCGTTCACAATCAAAGCTGCACAATTTGATATGGTATTAAATGGTTTGGAAATTTGCAGTGGTGGATTGCGTAACTATAATCCAGATGTTATGAAAAAATGTTTTGATATCGCTGGTTACCCACTGGAAGCAGTAGAAAAAAATTTCAGTGCGTTGTATACAGCATTTAAATATGGTGCACCACCACATGGTGGATGTGCATTTGGAATTGACAGATTGGTTTCTGAAATATTGGGTGATGGTGACAGTGTTCGTGAAATTGTTGCGTTCCCAGCCAACCAACGTGGTCAAGATTTACTGATGGGGTCACCAAACGAAGTCAGTGAACAACAATTGCGTGATGTTCATATTCAAATTCGTAAGAAAAACTAATAAAAAAATACCCCACGTTTGTGGGGGGGGGTTAAAACCTGTTGTGCGATTGAATAAATGTTCGCATATATTCTGGATCAAAAGACATCATTATTTCAGACAAAGAATATTCACGTTTATTATCTGGATATATTATTAAATCCACAGGTGCTGGTCCACTGGATGTACCACGCAATATCATTTTTAAAACAGCTGTCATTTTGTTATTGTTTATTTGTATATCACCTGTGATATCTGCGTGTTTTACAGATAATGATATTGGTTTAGTTGTTTGGATGTTTCCTTTGTCATATATACCGATTATCCGCATTTTCTTAATCGGTGTATTACCATTTTCCAAAGCATTGGATAAAGCGTATTCTGCGTTTAAAGTTGTTATGTTTGGTGCAGAAGCATAAAAATCAGCTAAGCCCAGACCATATAATGTGCCACCTTCAAAAGATGCATCAAACACACCGTTTATGTTTTCAAAAATATCATGTGCGATTATACCAGATGTTTTTAAATTTATTTCAGCTGTGATTGCTGAATCAGAAACATTTAATGGCATGTCATTTGGTAAAATTTTATGATTTAAAACAAATTTATTTAATTGAATATTTATATCATAAAAACTGTTGTGCTTTTTTATAGTAGTTAAAATATTACCACGATTTGAATCTGTAATAGAAAATGTTTGAACGTTTGGTTTTAATGTATATATAAAATTGTTATATCTATTTTCTTGGTAGATTAGAGTGTCTGCCGATAAAGAAATATTTGTTTTCAAATCAAAAGGTATAGTAATGGGTGCGTTTACAAAGAATGATAATTCTTCATAATTATCAAGAAATTCTTGTGATGCAAAAGAATCAAGATTTAATAAATCTGTTTTCAAAGTAATTGATTTATTTGAAGCAGAACCAACAAATCTTTGTTTTGCAATATTTATAATCAAATTTGAAATATTACCGTGTTTAAAATTACCAGAAATAGAATATGGTAAATCGTTCATAGAACGTAAATCTGTGTTTGGAAACCATTTTTTGAAATTATCGCCGTTTATATAAAAATAATCTTTTTGTTGTGCCAAAGTCCATGTATTAGATTTTGGGGTGAAAATCATAGTATCATCATTCCATACAAAATCACCGGGTTCTGTCAGCATAAAATCTGGTAAAAAAACTAATTCAGTGTTTGCCCACTGTAATGTTTTGTTTTTTGCATAATCGTATTGAACTGAAAAAGATTTTTTAGAAAATCTGATTGTGCCAGCAATGTCAGCAAATTGAAATTTTATTGTTCCTGTGTCTGCCAGCATTCTAGCTGTTTTGACGATAGTATCCAAGACAGGATTTGATTTATCTGAATATATATCTATGTATACATATTTATTGTCATATGAAATATCACCAAAAATTATATTATCATATACAAAATTTTTACAAGACCAAACATTTGGTGTTCCATTAAACAGGCATTTTGTGGGAACGTTATTTACCATCAAAACAACATTTATATCATGTGCACCGTCTTTGTCTATGACGCCATCATTAAGTTTTAATTTATCAGCAATTATTTCTTTAATAATAATATTGTTTTCTGTACCAATAACATCCAGATACAGATGTTTAAAGTTGTTATTTATAAATTTGATATTTCCATAAAAATCTAGATTAAAATGTGTGTTTTTAAAAATATCTGGGTGTTTTACAGCAAAAGACATATTGTAATCTGCTGTTTTGGATTGTAATGTAATATCTCGTTTTCCATCGGGTAATAAATTTGCGTTTCCTGTAACCCCATTTGCGGATATATTATAAAAATCAATTCCGTATCCACCGTCCCATTTTATATCGGCTGTGACAGGAAATGTCCCGTTAATCTTAGGTTGTTTAAATTCAAACCATTTGTTGATATCTTGGGCAACAATATCAATATGTGCAGTTGCTGTGCCGTCTGGTAACAATTGTCCAGATAAATTTAATTTATTGTTTTTGTTTCTGATTGTAAAATTATTATTAAAAGATTTTATTTCGTATTTATGTTGATCTGTTCTGATTAAAGCATTTACAGAATTTTTAGAAAAATCACCATTTATTATTTCATATTCTTTATTTAAAAATTTAATTTTAGAATCGTTTACAACGATATTATAGTTCATATTAAATGGGATTATTTTATCTATGTGTAATGATGCACCGTTTATAATTATATTATCAGATATTGTTGCTGTATCCAGATGAAAAAGGTTTGACAAAGGAACAGCAAATTCAAAAGAAGAAATAAAACCATTTGGGACAGTAATATTATGAGCAATTATGGTGGTTTTTCCCAGTAAACTGAAATTTATATTACCATGAATATTCGCCTTTATTCCGGTTTGATTATAAATAGCGGTTTCTATTTTGTTTTTTAAAGAATTTAAGTGAATCATTGGAGGCAAAACAATAAAAGAAAATGCGAATATTCCACAGGCTGATATAACAGCCCACATAATTCTGCGTTTGTATCTTGGTTTTAATGGCATGATTCTCTTTCCTTGTATTTTCATTATAATGGATTATATTAGTGTATGTGAATAAAAAAATAACATGAAACAAAATAAAAGTGTTTTTTTCTTGGAATCTGATTATGCTCCGATGGGTGATCAGCCAACTGCGATTGCCGAATTGGTGGCAGGGGTTCGTGATGGGCGGAAATCTCAGGTTTTGTTGGGGGTGACTGGTTCTGGTAAAACTTTTACAATGGCTAATGTTATTGCACAATTGTCACGTCCGACATTGATTATGGCCCCAAATAAAATATTAGCTGCACAATTATATACAGAAATGAAATCGTTCTTTCCACGTAATCATGTTGAATATTTTGTGTCTTTTTATGATTATTATCAACCAGAAGCATATGTTCCAACAACAGATACATATATAGATAAAGATGCGGCTATAAACGAACAATTAGACCGTATGCGTCACAGTGCTACACGTGCAATGTTAGAAGAAAAAGATGTTATAGTGGTTTCTTCGGTTTCTTCTATTTATGGTATTGGGGCACCAGAACAATATGCACAAATGAAACTGGTATTAAATGTTGGGGATAAAATATCAGAAAAAGATGTTATGCGTGCTTTGGTGGATATTCAATATAAACGTAACGAAATGGGATTTGCACGTGGGGATTTTCGTGCCAGAGGTGATACATTAGATGTGTTTCCATCGCATTCGCAAGATAGAGCATGGAAGGTTTCTTTTTTTGGTGATGAAATAGATGAAATTTGGGAAATAGATGTTTTGTCTGGGGCAAAATTGCAAAAACTAGACAGAATTGCAATATATCCAAATACACATTATGCAACACCTATGCCGTCTGTATTACAGGCAATCAATCAAATACGTAAAGATTTAGATGAACGATTGAATTATTTTCATGAAAACATGAAATATGTTGAAGAACAACGATTACGTGAACGTGTGAATTTTGATATAGAAATGATGGAATCTACGGGAACTTGTCGTGGAATTGAAAATTATTCCAGATATTTAACGGGGCGGTTACCAGGACAACCGCCACCAACGTTGTTTGAATATTTACCAAAAAATGCTGTTTTATTTTTGGATGAAAGTCATGTAACTGTACCACAAATTGGTGCGATGGCTCGTGGGGACAGGGCACGTAAAGAAACATTGGCACAGTATGGATTCAGGTTACCATCTTGTGTTGATAATAGACCATTAACATTTGAAGAATGGGATAAATTGCGTCCACAAACTATTTTTGTTTCCGCAACACCCGCACAGTGGGAATTAGAACAATCAGGTGGAATCGTTTCTGAACAGGTTATTCGTCCAACTGGTTTGTTAGACCCAATATGTGAAGTACGCCCCACAGAACACCAGGTTGACGATTTGTTAGATACTGTTAAAAAAACCAAAGGACGAGTCATAGTTACAACCTTGACTAAAAAAATGGCAGAACAATTAACGGATTATTTTGTGGAAAATAGGGTCAGGGCAAGATATCTACATTCTGATATAGAAACGTTAGAAAGAATAGATTTGTTACGTGATTTGCGTTTGGGAAAATATGATGTGTTGGTTGGTATTAATTTGTTAAGGGAAGGTCTGGATGTTCCTGAATGTGAATTGGTTGCAATAATGGATGCAGACAAAGAAGGTTTTTTACGTTCAACACGTTCACTGATTCAAACTATTGGACGTGCTGCCAGAAATGCAGATGGTCGTGTGATTTTGTATGCAGATAAAATAACAGATTCTATGAAAGAGGCTTTGTCTGAAACAGCTCGTCGTCGTGAAAAACAGGAAAAATATAATACTGAACATGGTATAATCCCGAAAACCGTTTCAAAATCTGTATTTGACGAAGTTAAAGAAACACAAGAAAAAACAGACAAAAACAAAAAATTTGTATATAATAAAGATGGTGTATGGGATGCAGAATCTTTGCGTAAAGAAATAAAATCTTTGACTAAACAAATGCATCAATATGCCGAAAATTTAGAATTTGAAAAGGCTGCACAGTTACGTGACGCAGTTCATAAATTGGAAGATGATTTATTAATGGTGGAATAAAATGACAACAAAAACTTTTATTTTAGATTCTTTGGAAGACACACGTAATTTTGCAAAGAATTTTGCAAAAACATTAAAAGCACCAGTAACTGTCGCATTGCATGGTGATTTAGGTATGGGAAAATCTGAAATCGCCAGAACAATTATTAAAACGTTACGGGGTGAAGATACTGTTGTTCCCAGCCCAACTTTTACATTAGTGCAAAGTTATGATGGTATTTCACATTTTGATTTATACAGAATAGGTGATGTTTCTGAATTAGAAGAAATTGGTCTGCCATATGCCATAGATAATGATATTACTTTGATAGAATGGCCAGATATTGCAAAAGATATATTACCAGATAACACAATACATATTTATATAACCCAAAATGGTGATGGCAGAAAATTAGTGATTCAGTAGACTTTGTACTGCCAAAGAAAAATCTGGTGCCTTTGCAAGATAAGAACCGCTGACCAGTAAATCTGCCCCTGCGTCCCAACATAATTTTGCGGTTTGTGGATTTATGCCACCATCAACGCTGATTAAATATTTTAATCCATGTTTTTTTCTGGTGTAATTTAATACTTTGATTTTTTGTAGAACAGATTCATCAAATTCTTGTCCAGCAGCCCCAGGTTTTACAGCCATTATCATTACTTCATCAAGATTTTTTAATACAGGAACAATAATGTCTGTTTTGGTGTCTGGATTCAGGGCAATACCACATCGTTTGCCCGCAGATTTTATAACATTGATTGCATCACGAACACCAGATGTATTTGGTGATATTATTATGGTATCTGCACCAGCATTGATTGCATCACGTGCCCACACAGAAGGACTTTCTGTCATTAAATGCACGTGTAAATGTGCGTTTGTGTTTGTTCGTATGGTTGCAAGCTCTGTTATGCTGCCTGCAATTTTATCAACATAAAATCCGTCCATTATATCAACATGTATCATAGATATTCCACCAGACGTAAACATAGAATATGTTGCAGCGTCATTCATATTGAAACATAAAGTGCTGGGCATAATTGGAACAAATTTTTTCTTTTTAACCGGCTTTTTGCGTTTAAAAAATTTGGTAAATTTATTCAATGTGTGTTGAATTTTCAATTGTTTTTGAATGTATGCATTACGTTCTGGTAATTTTGTTGCCCAAATATATTCAGATAAAGCATTTATAGTTGCATCATCTGTTTGATTATCCACAGGTATTTTAAATGCGTTTTCAAAAAACGTATTTATATTTTCAATTGCTGTGCCACCACCAGATAATATAATTTTTGTTGGAGAATATTGTTCAATATATTTTTTAGATTCTGCATATATCAGATTTGTTAGTTCAGTTAATTTCGGAATAAATATTTCGTTTATATCTGAACGTGAAAATTTTGCAAATTTTTCAGACGAATCTGCTGGGGTAAATCTGTCCATTTCATTTGAAATAGCATTTGCCACAGATATTTTTAATGTATCTGCGTCTGTGGTTGATATTCCTAATCCCAAAGCCAGAGCATTTGTTATATCTGTTTGACCAAATTTGATTTTATTAAAATACAATGGTCCACGATCTGTACAAATTGATACAGTGGTATATTGAGCCCCCAAGTCTATAAATAAAACTTTTTCTTTTGGTTTTCTGTAAATAGCATTTTGTAAAAATGTGGGGTCAAAAAATCCAACTGGTTGAATATAAGAACGTCGCATAATATCAGATATATATTTTGTTCGTTCTGTTTCATAACTTATTACACTGAATACAGATTTTAATTGTTTGTCTATGTGTCCAACAGGGGTATTGCTGATGTTAGTGATAACTGATGTCCCATAAAATACAGGAATAATATGCATTATATAAAAATCATCTGGTGGGGTAATTTTTGAAATTTGTGAACGTAAATCTGATTCTGTTATTTTATGTTCATCATCCCAATTAGTTGTCTCTGATACAGTTTGAAAATTTGCATCACCAAAATTACCGGTTATAAAAGCAGAATTAAAATGCGTTTTTAATCTGTCTTCTAATTCGTCTATGACACATTTTAACGCATATATTGTGTTAGTGTTTTTTACAAAATATGTTGCTGATTGAATAATCTTGGCATTACGAACACAATGTGCATAACCACGAACACCATATGTTCCAATGTCTAAACACAGAAAAGACGAATTTACAAGATTCATTTCTTTGTTTTTACCAAAATTCTTGCACTGTCACGCATGTCTATAATATCTAGATTGCGTGATAATAAATTATGTGTTTGGTTTAATACATTTATTTTATTTATTGCGGCCACAGGATTGTTTTCGGGTAAATAAATTGTAATTCCATTTTTTGTGTGTATATTCCAACGTCTGGATTCAATTAATGTCAGATAATCTATTTCTTGGGATAATACAGCAACACTGTTTATAATATCTGTTAAATTTATATTTTTTAATTCTTCTGGGCTATTTCCTTGAAAAACTAATGTGTTTGCGTTTCTTTCGGGAAAAGGATTGTCTATTTTTGTTCCATCATCAGACAAAGGGTAATAATAAACCCCATCAGAAAACATGGCAACAACATTATATTTTTTTGTTTTTATTACCAAATCACCGTTTGGTAACAGACGAGTTGCTGATTTTTCAATACCAGGAACCCCCAACACATGTTTGTTTATTAAATGCAAATCTGCTGAACGTATTTTTGTTCCCTTGGTTATCCCGATGGTCATTTTAACGGGTTCTGCATCAAAATCTTTGGTGTCGTTTATTATATGAACATGTTTAATCACAGATATTGGGCCACGTCCCATGTGACTGGTTATAATGCGGCTGGCAAAATAAGTTGCCAAAATAATTGACACAATAAAATACAACCAAAAAAATATAGATTTCTTCATGCAATGGATTATATCATATTTTTGAATAATAGCCAAATAACAAAATAACTATTTTCCACGCAGTAAATAACCACGTCTTAACATACACTTACGATAATAACCAACAGTTTTAGATGCTGTGTTTGGTGGGACAGATAACAAAGCCCGTTGACCAACGTCACGATATTCATTAGATTGGAACGTTACCCACAAACCATCCCAATCAGGCATTTGGTCGTGCTGATTAGATGTTAATAATTTGGCTAAACGTGATTTCGGTGTATAATCTTTGCTTTTAATTCCCAAACAAGATTTATGATCACGAACAAATTGTTCTGTGGTAACAGCATCATTTTCCCAATTTAATATTGTTGCATCATCAATGGACCCACGATTTGCAGATGCACAAGCCGTCAAACTAAGTAATAAAAATAAATATTTCATTCTCATCATTATATATTATAATTTAATTGCGTTTGTGTGGCAATAGTTTTTATAATGTAAAAAACAGGACAGGGGATATATCATGGCAATAACAGTTGAAAACTATTTAAAACTAGCCGGTTTTTATAATGAAATGGCAAAGGTTTTGTCTGCTATTTGTGTTGAAAAAGGTGGCATAGCAATGGAAAATTATGTTGGACGTTTCTTTGCTGCTGATGTTTTAGAATATATTGTTGAATATGGTAAAGGATTGCAAAAATCTAAAATTGAAATTCCGCAAAATGTTATTTCTGTGATGAATTTGTTTGAAAAACAATTTGAAAATGTGAAACATTTGGTAACACCAAATCAAAAACCTATACATGAAATGACGTTAGAAGAATTTGAAAAAATTATGAATATTTAGTATAAATATATAAAGAAAGATAAAAAAGGATAAAAAATGGCACAAAACAAAATAAAAATACATGTGTTGTTGTATATCGGATTGATGTCCTCTTTGTTTGCGGGATGTGCAAATAAAAAACAGGGTGTGCAATATAACACTGTAAATGTTATAGAAAATTATGTTGTTGATGAACGTTCTGTGCCAATTTTTCCGAAAAAAGCGGCTTTGACGACTGATACAGCACAAAGATTTGCTTTGGATTTACCAAAAAGATGTATGGTAGATTGGAATAACCAAAGTGTTGTTTCTGTGGTTCCAGAAGAAAAAATAGAAATTGTACGTTTGGATACAGGTGATGCGTTGCCAGATTTACAAGTATCTGATTATGAATTTAAAAAGATTTATGTGAAAAATGCTTTGGAAAATTTATTAACAGGGACAGATATTACTGTTACAGAAGAAAATGGTAATTTTGAAAAAATCAGTGGTGGTATTCAGGCTGGTTCTTTGGCAGATGCTGTGGATTTGATGACTAAATTGGGACGTTTGTATTATTCATTTGATTCTGAATTTAATGAAATTCGTTTGACCAGTCATGGTAAATGGATGATAAAAATGCCAAAAGACGAAACAATTATAATGGCATTATTGGATGCTATGCGTGGTGCAGATATCAGAAATCTGTTGGTGAATTGGCAAGATAAAACGGTTGTTTTTGAAGGTGATTATCAGACCGAACGTGAAGTTGCTAAGATTATATCTGATGTTTCGTCTAAAAAATATTTGTTAGCATGGGATATAGATGTGTATCGTGTGTATCCAAAAACAGATAATCCGATGATTTGGATGAATATGTTGCCTGCGTTTGGGGACAAGAATATTCGTATGTCTATACCTGGGGTTGTAGGTAGAGCTTTGGTAGTCAGTCCGGAAATAAATACGAAAACTTTGCAAGAATTTATGGCACAACAAGCTAATATTGTGTTGGTGTCTCAGGGAACTTTTGCGATACCAAACGGATGGCAATCAAGATTTGATATTGGTCAATGTGGCAAAGAAGATCGTCTGGAAACTGATTTGATGATTGGTGCAACTGGAACATATGGTAATTATGGTGGGTATAAAAAGATTGATGCCAAAATTGTGCTTAGCACCAGTAACGGTGAATTGTCTTCGTTCAAAATACCAACAAACATAGGTGACAATTATGTTATTGTTGGAATACCAACACATTCGTTTGTAACAACACCAGAAACGTTAATCAGTCCGTTTGCAGAATTAGTTGTGTTTATGTCACCACGATTGATTTCTATTGTTGATGCAGGGCATGGTGTAAAAGAAATGACACCTTTGTCTGGGGATAAGTTGCGTGATTTTTTGAATAAATAGGATTAAAAATGTTGTTTTCTAAACTGGAAAAGAAAGTTGCTTTTAGATATATGGCCGCAAAGAAACGTGGGTTTGGTTCTGTTATTTCATGGGTTTCTTTGTTGGGAATTATGTTGGGTGTGGCAACGTTGATTGTTGTTATGTCAGTAATGGGTGGTTTTCATGAAACATTATTATCCAGAATTATAGGGATGAATGGACATGTTGTTGTTTATCATCAGGGTGGAACGATTTCTGATTATGATTTTTTAATGGATAAAATGCGTCAAAATAAAATCGTTGCTAAATATACAACATCTATGGTGCCAATTGCCGAAGGGCAAATTATGGCATCTGCAAATGGTAATAATTCTGGTGCGATGGTTCGTGGTATCAGAATTACAGATTTAATTGCCAAGACAAAGACGGGGACCCGTATTTATGGTAAAAATTTAAACGATGTCAAAGATGGCGAATTGGTAATAGGGGCATCTTTGTCACGTAATTTACGAACAACCAAAGGTGACAAAGTATCTTTGATTTCTGCTAATTCTGGAACTGCAACACCATTTGGAACAATGCCACGAATTATGTCGTATCCTGTTGTTTCTTCGTTTTTTATGGGGATGTATGAATATGATTCTGGGTATATTTTTATGCCTTTGGAAACAGCCCAAAAATATTTGAATATAAATAATAGTGTTACACATATAGATTTGTTTTTAACAGATGCAGAACAAAGTGGCACGGTTGTTAGTGCTTTGAATACTTTGTTGCCAGATGGTTTTATTGTTCGTGATTGGCGTGATTTAAATCGTGGCTTTGTGGGTGCTTTACAGGTAGAAACCAGTGTAATGTTTTTAATTTTGATGTTAATAGTAATTGTTGCTGCGTTTAATATCATTTCGTCATTGGTTATGTTGGTCAAAGATAAAAATAAAGATATTGCTGTGTTACGCACATTTGGGGTGTCACGAAAATCTATGATGAAAATTTTTATTTTGTCTGGTACCAGTATCGGTTTGATTGGTGCATCTCTTGGAACTATACTGGGTGTTTTAATGGCGATTTATATAGAACCTATCAGAAAATTTTTTCAGTTTGTTACAGGACGTGATTTGTTTCCTGCTGAATTATATTCTTTGTCTGAATTACCATCAAAATTGGTTCCTTCTACTGTTATAAGTATTGCGGTTATAGCGATAGCTTTATCTTTTTTGGCAACGCTATATCCTGCGTGGAAAGCAGCAAACACAGATCCGGTTGAAACACTTAGAAATGAATAGGAATACAAATGGCAAGTATATTAAATTCTTTATCAAAAATATCTAAAAAAGACGTAGTGTTGTCTGTTCGTGATATCAAGAAAACTTTTATAGAAGGTGGTCAACCATTAAAAGTTTTACGTGGTGGTGGTTTTGATTTGTATCGTGGGGAAATTGTTGCTTTGGTCGGTCAAAGTGGTTCTGGTAAATCCACATTGTTACAATGTGTTGGGTTGCTTGATAAACCTACGTCTGGTGATGTGTTTATAAATGGTTTGCCCATAGATAAAATGAATGAAGATACTCGTACTATGTTACGTCGTCAAAAGATAGGGTTTGTTTATCAGAAACATAATTTATTATCTGATTTTACAGCACAAGAAAATGTAGAATTACCAATGCTGGCAAATGGTATAAATCCAGATGTTGCATGTTCCAGGGTTATGAAATTATTGCGGGCTGCAAATGTTGCACATCGTGCCTGTCATTATCCAAATGAAATGTCTGGCGGTGAACAACAAAGGGTGGCTTTGGCTCGTGCTTTGGCTAATAATCCAGAAATATTGTTAGCTGATGAACCCACAGGCAGTCTGGATCCAGAAAATGCAATAAATGTTTTTGATTTGTTGTTGGATTTAGTGCGTAAAAATAATATGTCTTTGTTGTTTGTTACGCATGATATGAATTTGGCTAAACGTGCAGACAGAATTATTACCATCAAAGATGGTGTTGTGAAATAATAAAAAATAAACAAAGGAGAGAAAAATGCAAAAAGTACAAAAATCACATAACGTTGTATATGGTATAATTGGTATGTTGTTTTTATTTTTGTTCGGGGGATTTATTGGATATATTATAAATGGTTCATCTAGAATAAATACTGCATCCAAGATGACGGAAACACAATGTCAAGATTTAGCAAATAAAATTATAGATGCTGCGAATAATAATAATCCTGATTTGTTGCGACAGTTAAATGAGATATTTTCTGAAAATTGTAATGGCAGAAGATTTACAAAAACAGTTGTTAAGCCAAAAGTGAAAAAAATTCAATCTGTTTCTAGAACAGATGATATATGTGAACGTGTGGAACGTATTTGGTTGGACAGATTAACAGAAATGCAGGATGATGTAGAAGATGTATTTCGTGATTCACAATATTATATAGATCGTGCAAAAATTTATGCTAATTTGGCGGATAGAGGATGCAAAGAAAATTCAGAGGCTTATAAGGAATTAGCAAAAAAAGACCTAGAAATTGCACGTGCTTTGAATCATGACAGTTTTAATGATAGACACGAAGCAACAGAAATGGTTGAAACATATAAAAAATTACAAATGCAGGCAGAAGCAACAAAAATGATAGAAAAAGCCAAAAAGCTGGCAAATCCTGCTATTGATTTTATAATCCAATTGGAAAAAATTATAGAAGAATAAGGGGTGGGGTATGAAAAAAGTAAATAGTAAACATAATAGAAATTTATGGTGGATTGGTATTGGATTTATATTGTGTTTTGGTGCGGGATATATCACGCATTATATGATAATAAATTGGCATAGTTTCTTTGTTACGTGTCCAAATGGAAATAAACCAGATAAAAACGGTTGTTGTGAAGGTGAAATTTATACTGATGCAGGTGGCGGTTGGATGGTTTGTTGTCCAGATGGGGGGGATAATTGTTTTCCACCAATTAAATAATAAAAATATAAAGAAAACACCGGCAAATGCCGGTGTTTTATTGTGATTCTATTTCTGTAATTTTATGTAAAATATTGTCTAAATTTACTTCATCGATATTTTTGATAGTCAATAAATGTCCGCCAGAAGCAATAGCAGCACGAATACCATTTTCATTATCTTCAACTATTAAACATTCGTTTGGTTGTAATCCCAATTTCTTCATGGCTGTTATATATATTTCGGGGTCTGGTTTTGGATTTGTTACATCTTGATTAGAAACAATAAATTCAAGATATTGATCTAAATTTGCATAATGTAACATTGTTTTTATTGTTTGTTGTATTGAATTAGAACAGCATACTATACGATATCCATGTGACTTTAATTCAGACAGGCAATGTTCCCGAATTGGATTTGGACGACAGCGTTCTTTAATTATTTCCATTGTAATTTCTTGTTTTTTTGCATTTATTTCGCTGTGTAATTCAACTGGTAATCCGTTTTCAGCCGATAATTTTTGTAATTTTACTTTTGTTGGTAATCCATCATAACGTGATAAATGATCAGACATTGGAATTTCATATCCATATAATTTTAATGCACGATTCAAAGCTTCAAAATGCCATTCTTTGGCTTCTATTAAAACACCATCCATATCAAATAACACTGCTTTGATTTTAACCATTTTTGGTAACCCTTTTGTTCGTTTGGGTATATTATAAAACTAAGTTGTTAATGTGCAAATATATTATTTAAATTCATAAATAAAGATTTTATGTGGGTATGGTTTATGGTTGTAAAATGTATAACCATGTCCAACGTCTATTGTTCTGGTTGGTTTTACCCCAGATATTGCAAAGTCTAAAGTAATTAACGTCTTGATTTTATTTTTATATTTCAGTAAACGAAAGGAATCATTTGGTGATAAATAGGCGATACCTATATCAAATTTTTGTTTGGTTTTTGTTAAATAATCAAAAGCATCACATTTGATAGTTTTTGATTTATTTTGAATTAAATCTGCTGTTTTTGAAATAAATGCAGAAAACGGCATATTTTCCAATGCGACAACATTTGCACCGGTTTTTTTACCAAGAAAACGTGCCAAAGAACCATAACCAGAACCGATTTCACAAATGTTTTTTGTGTTTGGATAATGTTTTTTGATTTCTTGAACTAATAATTTTTTTGCATGTTTGCCTGTCGCAACAAATGGAACCTGGTGTAACACATTTATACACACCAAATGTTCAATCAGATAAATAATCATATATATTTCAAATATTGCGATAATAACAATAACAGCATATATGGCTAAATCTGCCGTAGACATAATGTTCCTTTTGTTGTATTCATGTCATTATAGCATTTTTTGATAAATTTAACAATTTGTAAATTTATGATTGTAAAATTTACGGATTGGTCCGAATTATCATGTAATCAAGCATGTTTTTATTGTAAATTTATATATGATATGGTATTATATTCATAGGATTCTGGTCAGTATAAATTAAGAAAAGGTTTACGTATGACAGACAAAATAACATCATCTGATTTATTGGGAAAAATAGTCACTGTGAAAATGGATAGACCTTTGGGGTCAAAACACCCAAAGCATGGTTTTGTATACACTGTAAATTATGGGTTTATACCAAACACAGTGTCTGGTGATGGTGAAGAAATTGATGCATATGTTATTGGGCCTGCTGTTCCTTTGGATACATTTACAGGGCGTGTATGTGCTATAATTCATCGGACAGACGATGATGATGATAAATTGATTGTGGTGGCAGATGGGCAAAACGTGACAGATAAAGAAATAGAAGAAAAAACTAAATTTCAAGAACAGTGGTTTAAACATATAATTATTCGTCAAAAATAACTATGGCATCCAGTAAAGAATATTTAGATTTTGTGTTGGAACAGTTATCGTTGTTATCTGGTATAACATATCGTGCTATGATGGGTGAATATATTATTTATTATTACAGGGTAATAATAGGTGGTATTTATGATAATCGTTTATTGATTAAATCAACAAAATCAGCATTAAAATTTTTGTCAAATGCACCAATGGAAATACCGTATCCAAATGCTAAACCAATGATTGTGGTAAATGATATTGAAAATAGAGAATTATTAGCAAATTTATTTAATGTTTCATATAATGAATTACGTTATAACCAAAAAGGAAAAATAAAATGAATACAGTTTTAGAAGCAATTAAAAACAGACGTAGTATTCGTAAATATAAACCAGATATGGTTGAACAAGATAAAATTGATAAAATAGTAGAAGCAGGGCTGTATGCTGCCAGTGGTATGAATCGGCAAGCTACGAAAATTATTGTTATAAAAAACAAAGAATTACGGGATAAAATGTCTGCCGAAAAACGCAAAATTGATGGCTGGCAAGATGGTTTGGACCCATTTTATGGTGCCCCGGTTGTTTTGGTGGTATTAGCAAATACAGAGCAGGTAACGTACATAGAAGATGGTTCTTTGGTAATGGGCAATTTGATGTTAGCAGCACATGCGTTGGGGGTTGGCAGTTGTTGGATTCATCGTGCAAAAGAAGCATTTGATTTACCAGAATACAAAAAATTCCTGGAATCATTAGGAATCACAGGTAATTGGGTTGGAATTGGTTATTGTATTTTGGGATATACTGATGAAGAACCTGTGGCACAACCACGTAAGCCAAATCGTGTTTATGTTGTTGATTAAAAAACTTGTCTAATGACAGGTTTTTTTATGGTATAATATTTGAAAACAAAGGATTAAAAATGGCAAAAGAATCAAGGTTTTCAAAATCAAAATATAATTCACTGGATAAAACCCAAAAAGATGTTTTGAAACAAGTAGAAGATTTATATATAAAGATATATGGCAAAAATTGGAAAGACATTAAACTGTTAATGAAAAAACGAGACGAAGTAAACAACGTTTTTGCACAAAATGTTATCCAAGATGAAATTAATCAATTAGCTATGGAAAGTTTACAGTCACATAGTCCAGCAAAAATAGCACAATATAATGAAGCTATGATTAAATTAGGTGATAAATTTAATGAATACGAACAAGCTATTTATAAGGTGTTGAATAAAGATACAAAAAAGTTTTTAGAACGTTATGCTAAAAAATTATTTGATATATCAGTTGATACAATCGTTGTAAATTTGGCTGACAAGGCAGTTAAATTTGGTGAATTATCAGATGATGAAAGATTAGATTTTTTACAAATATTGATAAATAATATTTCAAAACAATTAAAAGTTGCACCAATTAAAATAGATTATCGTGATTTACCAAATGGTGTCAGAGCCATGTATAATCCTAGAAGCGATAAGATTTTTGTCAGTAAAGAATTTTCAGGAGATTTACAATACGTTACAGGTATGGTTTTGCACGAGTTTACACATTATTTGTATTGGAAACATGATTCCAAAACACCAGTCGGTAGAAAAAAAGTGACTGTGATAAGACAACATACTAATACTGTTTTACCAAAGAGTGATCGTGGTTTTGAAGAATACAAAAAAAGACCCCATGAAGCACCTGCATATTATGTTCAAGATTATTTTCAAAAACATAAATTTGGTAAATGTGTTTTATTAAAAATAAAATCTAATTCAAAAATGTTTAAATCAAATTTAAAACATACAAACAAAAAAGGTTTGTATGTGTTGGGTTTGCAAAAACGTGGCAAAGGCAGTTTGTAAATTATTTATTTTTGAATTTAGCAAACATGTTTGTATCACGGAAACGTTTTTCGTGTTTTAGCCATTTGTCTGCTTTCAATATGCCTTCTAATTCATATCCGGCTTTGATTGCAACGTTTATAGAATTTTTGTTCAGGGTATCATTACGAATGATAATTTTATTAAAACCATTTTTAAATAATTCTGTTTCTAATATGTTAAGTGCTTCTGCTATGTAACCGTTACCACAATAATCTTTTGCTAACCAATATGCTAATTCGGCTTTTTTGTTTGGAATATCTGCTGATGTTGCACTGCAAGCACCTATAATTTTATCGTTTAATACGATTACATATTCATATGCCCTGTCATTATCCCAATCTTTATCGGTTTGAATTAAAAAATTATGTCTATCTTTGATTGCTTGTGGCGTGTTTTTCAGAGTGCGTGCCCAAGACATCCAAGGTGATAAATGTTTTTTATTTTTTAATAAAACCTGTTGCATCAGTTTTGCATTATGTAAAGAAGGTTCCAGATGTATCAAAGTTATTCTTGGGCCGTTTAATACATATTTCATAATATTCCCTTTGTGTGTATTTGGTATTATATCATAAAAATACGTTGAATAAAAGTGGTCGCAAATTGTGATATTTAAATTTATATGATATAATAGTACGTAAGAGAGGGTTAAAAAATGGTTGAAAAAACATCGCAATTTTTTGAAACATATCAATCTTTAAAAAAAGCGTTGGTAGAAAATAGAAAAAAATTACAGCCGTTAAGTTTTGAAGAAAGAAAAGAAATCTTTTCTAAGATAGATGAGTATAAAAAAGCTATAAACACATTGATAATGGAAGGTTCAGATGTTGCTTTTGAACAATATGCCAAAAAATTGTTTGATATGTCGTTGGATATTATTAGTACTAGTTTATTAAATGATGCGATTAAATTCGATAAATTATCAGATGAAGCCAGGTTGAATTTTGCACAAACTTTTATAACACAGATTGCAAATAGATTTGATGTTGTACCAAATAAAGTTGTTTATCAAGCGGATCTTCCAAAAGAACTTGGGGGAGGTTATGAACATAAAAATGATAATATTTATTTAAACAAAATGTTTGAAGAAAAAAAATATCTTTTTGAATTGCAATATTTTATCGGTACACTTTTACATGAATTTACACATTATTTGTATGTTAAATATCCTGAAAAAAGTCCAGTTGGTAAAGAGAAAGCAATTGCAGCAGTGATGGAAGATCGTACCACAGGATATAGGGATCTAGAAGACTATAAACAAAAACCTTTTGAGGTACCTGCATATTATGTTCAGGATTATTTTGAAAAACATGAATTTGATAAACAGTTAAAATTAAGAATACAAAAAATTAAACAATCAGTAGATTTGGGGCGTTCGTAATTTTTTGTGTTGTTTTTGGTGGGGGACTGCTTGTACAAATCAAGCAGAAAATAAACAAGAATTTACCGAACTTATGCAACGGGTGAATGCGTATAAGGAAAAATGGTTATGATTTCATCGATGGGTGAAATTTGATTAAATTCTTTATGTGTGATACAATGCGCTAAAAGGATAATAAATGAAAACACCAAAAGTTTCTGTTGTATTACCGTGTTATAATGTTGCCAAGTTTATGGAACCTATGTTTACATCTTTGCGTAATCAGACAATGAAAGATATCGAAATAATTTGTGTAGATGATAAATCAACAGATGATACGATTAAAAAAATTCGTGATTTTATAAAATCTGATAATCGCATTCGTTTG
>CAJONJ010000033.1 GCA_905236005.1 uncultured Alphaproteobacteria bacterium | reverse complement strand
CCATGATCTATGGTGTTTAAATAATGAATTATGGATTCTTCAAATTCTCCCACACCGTGATTTGTTGCGAATTTAGCGTATACAGGTGCACTGAAATATTTATCTGGACCAATTTCATTATAAACAACACCAAATGGGCCATCACCATCTTTGGCCTGCTCTTCACGAAAACCAGACCCAAAAGATATAAACTTCCAATATTTTTCAAAAAATTCGTCAGTCAGAATTTCCGGGTTTATTATATACTTAGATAAAATCTGTCTGACCTCTGACCATTTGCCTGTATTTTCAACATGCCCAAGTCCATTTTTCAGAATGTCTTCTATGAATCGAGAACTGGTTCCATGATATAAAACAACCATCTTTGCTTCCTTTATTTATAACACTTTATATTATACACCCGAAAAGCAATTAAACCAAGATTAAATTTGTCTATACCCGATAAAAAAATTATGTTATAATGCCGTAAAGGATTTGTTCATGAAAAAAAATCTTTATATTTTCAGACATGGTGAAACAGATTACAACGTTGAAAAACGCATGCAAGGTTGTCTGGATATACCTTTGAATGCTAACGGCATAGCACAGGCACAACAATTAGCACAAAAATTATCCAACATAAAATTTGATTGTGTATTTTCATCGCCGCTGTCACGTGCCCTAGAAACAGCCAAAATTGCAATTAAAAATTGCAAAATTATAACAGATGATAAATTACAAGAATGGAATCTGGGTATCTTCTGTGGCAAAATTATTCATGCAACTGACGAACCCGCAAACACACCTGTTGATATGACCCAAGATATTATAAATGTGCCTTTGGCTTTGCTGTCTGATGACGACTATATTCCAGACGGTGGCGAAAGTCACAACATGTTTAAACAACGCATCAATGATGCGATTATACATATCGCAAAAAACACAGATGCAGAAAACATTGGTATTGCAACACATGGTGGTGTAATAAGATTTTTAGTTAAACGATTTGGTGATTTTAAGTATCCGAAAAACGGCATTCCAAACGCAGAATATTTAACAATGCAATGGGACGGCAACAGATTGTGTATCCCAAAGAAACCAGATTGGGCATAATAAAACCGCCAAATTGGCGGTTTTATTTACATACAAAAGACTATTATTAATCTTTTACAACACCCCAAAATGGTGGTTCTTTGTCAAACAACGGATTTGGATTATCCAAATGTGTTGCACCATTTATAATTCCAGTTATTTGTTGGACAATACAATTGATAACACCTACAAACGGAACAAAAATACCAACCAACGTTAAAATTGCGTATTTCTTGTGACCTGCATAAAACAAATGTCCACCAAAAAATCCTAAAAATACCGCCAA
Organism: uncultured Alphaproteobacteria bacterium; assembly: GCA_905236005.1. GTDB lineage: Bacteria > Pseudomonadota > Alphaproteobacteria > Rs-D84 > Rs-D84 > Enterousia. The sequence goes on along the minus strand of CAJONJ010000033.1, from coordinate 9,797 downwards.
CAATAAATATGTCAAAGATGTTTTACCGTCTGCACGCACAATTTCTGTTTTACCATTTTTCTTGAAATTTTTATTTGGTGCACCACACTTTGGACACTGTTGCATATTTGCCAAATATTTTTCACCACATTCAGAACAATATGTTGCACGCTGTGTATTTTTTACACCACAATGCGGACATGTTTCTGCTTTGTCTGAAAAAGTTTTTTTACATTCTGGACATTTAATCATAGACATAATTACAATCCTTTGTTTTTTAAGAATTTATACACCAACAATATTATATCTTTTCAGGAATTTCTTCAATAAAAAATTGTTTCTAATTTTAAATTTGTCTTTTTATAAAATATAATATATCATTGCATACATCACGGGGTGTAGCGCAGTCTGGTAGCGTGTTTGTCTGGGGGGCAAAAGGTCGTGGGTTCGAATCCCACCACTCCGACCAAAAAAAAATAAATCGGTCAAAATGACCGATTTTACTTTTATTCATTTACATAGTCTTTTTTACCACCAAATCCCATCATGAAATGAACCCCTCGGTCATCATAACCGCTGCCATTTTGCTTAGGCACAGGCATACCTTCGTGATACATCACCAATCCGCTGAATTCAGTTGGACCAGTGCCAACGTTTGGACCATAATAATCCAAGACCAATGAACCCTCTGTGAAACCTGTTACAACATTATCATAATCACTGGCTGATGGTGTACGATTTTCTGTAAATTGTTCCACTGTATAACCATCAGGACGTGCTACTACATCATTGTTTGAATCAATGTGTTTGAATTGATAATCAGTATTTGCCCCATTTTTCCAGTTATCAAATGCGATACTGTTCGTCCCATCTTTGTTACGCATAACCGTTACATCATACCAATCCGTAAAATTCGCAGACAATGTTTCATTACCCATATCACTGACAGCCAAATTTGCATCACCAGCAATATCAATTTTACCAGTTGTCGTATCATTAAAAGATTTTTCTACAATACCAACTGCTTTACCTTTGAAATTCATAGTTTTTCCAATATTTTGAACAGTATTTAATGCTATCTTTTTATCATCATAACCACCATGAAAGAATTCATTATCGCCATCCGACACAACAATTTTACCAAAATCTGAATAAGCCAAACCTAATTCTTTGCCAAACGATTGAAAATCTAAATCCGTTTTTATTACCTTTTCTTCATAATGCAAATCAGAAGCATCTTCATCTAAATTATTTATCTTTGCTACCACTTCCGCATAAACTACATTTTCTATCTCTTCCTGTGTTAAACCAGACGAACCACCATGGAAAGTAGGAAAGAATATTCCTTTGGCTTTATAATCTGCAATCAATTTCAAAAATCTGTCTTTGATAGTTTCTGGATCCAGTTGTGTATCTGAAATAAACGATATTTCACGACCACCACTGTCTGGATCATAAGTTTCACCAATACCACCCAAAGTATATTCATATAATTTAGAATCTACTGCAAACTCTGTACCTTCTTCTGTTTTTCTGTCGGCAGTTAAAGTTGCGACAACCCCTGGTGCCTGTGTAGAAACATATTCAAAACCGTTGATTTTTTTATTTTCACCCAACGTGAATTTTATCTTAACATTTTCACCCATATGTGACACCACAGATAAATCAGTCTGGGTTATATCAAAATCTTTGTGTTCACCCATATCAGCATATATTTCTTTTGCTTGTGCTTTAATAGCTTCACGATTATCGTGTATCCATTGTTTAATTGCAGCCCACCCACTGTTACGCAAAGCATTTCCAAAACCAGCCAATATCAACGCATTTCTTAAATTCTGATTATCTTCCCAATTATCAACCTCAGCTATATGCGTTACCAACCAATCATACATATTATTAAAGGCAACATCATTACACGTCCGCTGACTGATACAATAACCATCATTTTGCATAGGTGGTCTTGGTGAAGCACCACGTGTTACAGATACTGTTCCATTACTGACAGTATTATAATAATCTGCACCCAACGTATTTAAGACATGTGCAGAACGTTTTGATTCATTATCTATGGTTGAAGAAATTGCACCATTAGATTTTTTAACGACATCAGCTGTTGGTGTCACAGACGGTCGTATAACCTCACCAGAACCAGACTGACCACCGCCACCACTGCCGCCGCCACATGCAGATAAAAACAACAAACAGAACATAATAAAATATTTTTTCATAACACACCCTTTCCTTGAATACCGCGTATAAAAAAATACAACAGTTTTTAGCATATGTCAATTTCATTATATATTTTTTTCTTGTTTATTTTCTGCAAAAAAATTAAAATGCAAATATGCGGAAAGGAATTTTATTATTTTCATTATTTATTGTTTTTTCAATGCCTGTTTTGGCTGCAAATTATACACCAAAACGCTTCACTAATATGAACACAGGCGAAGGTATGTATCCATATTCTTTGAACAACAGAAATCCACAAAACACAACATCAAATTCTGTAAAACCTGTTGGTGGTGGAACGTCAGCTATGCAATCAATTGGTAATCGTAATGTCGTGCAACGTCGTAACCGTGCACGTGCTGCCACAAATTCTGCACCAGCTACTGCAAACAACAGACGTGTTGTACAAAGACCAAATTCTGGACGCAGTGCGATAAATACACCTGCTCCACGTAACACACCTACATCAACCAACAGAAATTCCACCAATCGTGCAGTGGTTGCACGTGGCTCTAATCTGGCAAACAATCCACGTACTACATCCATCAGACGTAATACAACAACTACATCTGATAATGCCAGTGTTCCATCATCACAGAAATGTTTTGCAAATTACAAAGAATGCATGGACATGTATTGTGAACGTGAAGACACAATGTATAACCGTTGCTATTGCAGTGCAAAATTGGCACAAATTGATTCTAAATATAAAAAAACTATTGATTCTAAAGTTGAAGAAATTATCAGATTGCAAAACAAAGTTGTTATTCCAGAAGGTGAAGAACCTTTGGACCCAGAAGACCTTGAAACATATTGGCAACAAACAATTGGTGCATATACCGATACAAATTCTTGGAAACAACTGGACACAGAAATCCAAAACGTCTTAGACAAATTACAATGGGCAGACACGGAAACACGTGTTCGTGGACAAAGTGCTTTTAATATTGGCCACGAATATTGTGTTAATTATTTACAGTCTTGTTCATATATTTCTTCAAATCTTCGCAATGCATACAAATCTGAAATTGGTCGTGATTGTGCAAATTATGAAGATACTTTGAAAAAAATTAAAACTATTGCAGATGCTACTATTGAAAAATTAAAATAATCAAATTTTAATTCTGTTGGTCGCATTTTAAATTATGCTCGTATATATTACGAACTAAATCATCACTAATAACATTCCAATCAGATGCATGTCCATATATGATATCGCAATCAGCAATAGCTTTATTCTGCAATTGTGTATTTTGACAACAAGATGCGACGAATATCAGCCACACCAGTTTTATAAACTTGGTCATGTAAAATCCTTTTGTTTTGTAAAATTTGTTTTTGTTGATATTCCGTGTTTATCAAAGATGTTTGTGCAACCCGCATTTGACATCTAGCATCTGCAATTTTTGCCCCACAAACATACGCAATCATTCCACCGACAACAATTAAACATATTAAATATATTTTTTTCATATCTTTCTCCTAAAAAAAAATCCACCAAATGATTGGTGGATTTTTTACAAACAAACATAAATCTTTATTGATTCATAGAATTAAAAAAATCGTCATTTGTTTTTGTTAAACGCAATTTATCCAACAAGAATTCCATTGCTTCTAATGTTCCCATTGGGTTTATAATGCGTCGTAACACATACATTTTTGACAAAGTATCTTTGGAAACCAACAAATCTTCTTTTCTGGTTCCAGATTTAGTAATATCAATCGCAGGATACACACGTTTATCAGACAATTTTCTGTCTAAAATAATTTCACTGTTACCTGTTCCTTTGAATTCTTCAAAAACAACTTCGTCCATCTTGGAACCCGTATCAATCAAAGCAGTTGCAATAATCGTCAAAGAACCACCACCTTCTATATTACGAGCGGCACCAAAGAAACGCTTTGGACGTTGTAATGCATAGGCATCAACACCACCTGTTAAAACTTTTCCACTGGATGGAACAACTGTGTTATATGCACGACCCAACCTGGTGATAGAATCCAACAAAATCACAACATCTTGCCCTGCTTCAACCAAACGTTTTGCTTTTTCAATAACCATTTCAGCCACTTGAATATGACGTGTTGCAGGTTCATCAAACGTAGAAGATATAACTTCACCACGAACACTGCGTTGCATATCAGTCACTTCTTCTGGACGTTCATCAATCAACAAAACAATCAATTTAACATCCGGATAATTCGTTGCAATAGAATGTGCAATATTCTGCAACATAACAGTTTTACCTGTTCTTGGAGGTGCAACAATCAAAGAACGTTGACCTTTGCCTGTCGGAGAAATTAAATCAATCACTCTGGCAGATAAATTGCGTCCTTTATCCGTATCGTTAATTACTTCCATTTTCAATTGTTCATCAGGATACAAAGGTGTCATATCATCAAAAGAAATACGATGACGTAAATTTTCAGGGTCGCCACCATTTACACGTTCAATTGTTTCCAATGCAAAATAACGTTCAGATTCATTTTGCGGTGCCTGAATTTGACCTTCTATGTAATCACCAGTTTTTAAACCATATTTTTTAATTAAATTTGGCGACACATACAAATCATCTGGCCCAGCCAAATAATTGCTTTCTGGTGCCCGTAAAAAACCGAAACCATCTTGCATACGTTCCAAAACCCCATCACCAATCAACGTAATAGATTTATCAGCGGCATAAACACGCATAACAGCGAAACGTAATTGCTGAACATTTAACTGAGAAGGATTTTCAATCCCCATATCTTCTGCCATCTTCAACAATTGTTGAGGTGACTTTGTTTTTAATTCATTTACATGCATAAAAAAACCTTTTGGAAATTGCACACAGAGAATTCTGGTGCTTTGTTAAGAACATTATAATAAAAAATACGTTAAAAGTCAAGCGGCATAGCCAGGGCGATAAAAAACGCCCCGCCCCACTTTTAAGCAGAACGTTTATCGTTTTGTGCTTCTAACATAGCAACATCCAAACCACATTCTTTAAGTCTAGCAGCAATATCACACTTCTTAGCCGTATCTCTAAATCTGACCGTTTTCCCGGCGACAGAAGCACGTACCTTTCCTTTACTAAAAGAATCTGTCTTCGTCATTTTATCACCTTTTTAATAATAATTCTTGTCCTTATAATACACCAAACAAAAAATTTGTCAAGAACTTTTTATTCTTCCTCAAAATCAAACTCTGTTGATTCCTCGCAATCCTTGCAATCATCTGTTTCTGTGTATTCTTCTACCATGATTGGTGCCGGTTTTGGTTGTTCTGTATAATGCACTTCTTTGACAACACGAACACGACGATTTGCTGCATTTGGTGTATTATTTGGTGTTGGAACCTTTAAGTCTTCTTCACCCGCAGACACAGCAATAATTTGTGATGACGGTATACCATATTCAATCAACATTTTTTGCACTGCTTCTGCACGACGTCCACCTAATGCATAATTGTAATCACTTGAACCACTGGTATCAGTGTGTCCAACCACAGAAACCTTTACATTTTTATTAGCCTGGGTTGTAGATGCCAATTTTCTGATTAAATCTTCGTATTCTGGTTTTATTGTAGCTTTATCAAAATCAAATCTGATTTCAAAGACTTCTTCCATAACATGCTGTTTTGGTTCCAAAGGAATCTGCTGAACCTTGATAACAGTTTTATCATTATTTCCCAAACCATCCAAACGTTCATTGATTTTTGCCAATTCTGCACGCATAGCCATCATCATCTGAATAAATTCATCACGTGATACATATGCATCATCAAGACCAGATTCATTTTCCCCATTATTTGTTTCTTCGCCACCATAAATATTTTGGTTAAACACAATAGGTTGTTGTGCCTGTTGTGGAACAGGAACCGGTTGTATCAAATTAGATGGAATATTTACATTATTAACAATCACAACACCATCACGTGTTCTACTGCTGCCCGCCATAGCATTCAAACGACGAGTTTCTGGATAATATTGTTCTTCAGCCTTTTGGTTATCAACAATTGTTTCAGATTTAACATGTGTTGGTTCAATCACTTTACCATCTCTGCAATCTTTCAAAGTTTGCAAAGTCGTCAAGAAACGTTGTTTGCATTCATCAGCCGTAGCATCTTGACCACTGGCAGCAGCAGATAACCAACAATCAAATTTTGCCTGTGCTTCTGCCGCTAATTTTGGCTGAGTATCCACAGCATCATTTTTCAATTCATTCATCAAATCATTATAAGCTGTGTATAATTCAAATCTTTTGTTATCATCCCCGATATTCCAAGAATCTAAACTTTCAGGAAAAGGTGTTTCACCAGAAAACGCACTGACTGCTTTCTGTGCAAACAATTCACCAATATCTGGATAATCACTTTTTCTGGCATTATAAATCGCATAAGAACGATAATTCATAGCCAGTTGATTCAAAAAAGAATCCTGGTGCGGTGCATCATTAACATTTAGACGTTCAACATAATCCACAGTTGGCGTATCATACGCAACTTTTTCAGAATTTTCATTAGTTCCAGCACAACCGCCCAAAACCACGATTCCCAACAAAGTCAACAATGATACAGAACATGCGTGTTTCATTTTTGATTCCTTTCCTTGATTAATTTGTATTAATTATATACTTTTTTCAAAATCTAGTAAAGCAAAAAAGAACGGTTACATAATAAATTTGATAAAAATTATTTATCCAACATAGATGGAACCATTGTTCCGAAATTATTCAACACAGATGAAACACCGCCACTGCCTGAAAATTGCGTAGCCATCTGCATAACATCACCGATTCCGGACACACCAGCAGATGTCCCAACAGAAGAAATTGTTTTAGTCAAGAAATTACCCCACAATTCACGTTTTTTCTGGCTAAGTTTACCAGGTGCACAACGTTCTGATTTTTCAATCAATTTTGAAACAGCAGAAATTTCATCTTTGGTGTAATCTTCTGGGACAAACGGTATTTTACTAAACACATCATACACATTTGAATAATTCTTTTTATCCACCTTGACAGCCTTAGCCTGGGGGTAACCACACCAGACATTTTTATATCCACAAGCATAATCATCTTTTGAACAATCCATATCAAACTTAAACTCATAATAGGTACCTCTACTATCACCTTTCCCACAACTAGACTTATCATCAAAAATCACAACACATTCTTTTTGTGGATCTGTTTTCATCTGCTTTTCATAATCATTGTCTTTACACTGCTTTGTAGATATACTTTTATGTGCCTTAATCGCACTGGTATCACCGATTTTTGCCCATTCTTTGACCAACCTATTAACCGTAGATACATCACCACTATTAGGCATACAATCAGCACTTAATTCCTGGGTCTGCTTTTTTAATTCCAAAACACTTTGCACAGTAGGAACAATCATTGACAATATTCCAGCCGCAGATGCCATCCCCCCAGCCTGTTGTGTTTCCACCGCTGCTTTTTTGGTTACAGCAGCCTTTTTATGCACAGTAACAGCCCCATTACACACAGACGGTGCAATTAAACCAACAACTGTAAAGATGATGAATAATCTTTTCATTCTCTCTTGCGACATATTATAACACAAAAAAAAAATTATATAAATATAAAAATTGCATTTTTATTTACAAAATATTAAACTGTGGTTGTGAAACAAAATAACCGTAACTTTATAATTATATCAAAACACAAACGATTAACTCGTTTATGGCGGTTTTTCTTTACAGGATGGGGATTGGTTATGGTTGCAGTATTGGTTGCTGCTTCGTTGTTCACAAAACAAATTTTATGGACACCGATTACTGCGATTAACATGAAAGACATTGTTCGTAACCAATTTAAAATGACCAATGCTACATTTGTTGGAACAGACAAAGATAACAATCCTTTTAAAATTCATGCTGTTTCTGGCAATCAAGAATTTAACAAACCAGACATTGTATTTCTGGTTCAACCATCCGGAACAATTGTCCGCAATACTGCAAACGGCAAAGTCACAGACAAAATTTCTGCTGCTAAGGGACAATTTAATCATAAAAACAAAACATTAAAATTGACTGGAAATGTTCGTGTCTATTCCAGCACTGGCGACAAAATTTCAACCAATGAAATGGTGATAAGGCTATGATAAAAAACTCTGTATTAAAGATTGAACATTTATCAAAAAATTATGGCAAACGTGTGGTTTTACGTGATATTTCTATGATTGCTAACCAAGGTGAATCTGTTGGATTATTGGGGCCAAATGGTGCTGGTAAAACAACAGCATTTTATTGTATTACTGGACAACTTGCTGCAACCAGCGGACAAATATTTTTAAATTCCCAAGACATTACTCATTTACCATTTTATCAACGTTCACGTTTACATATTGGCTATTTACCCCAAGAAAACAGCGTATTTCGTGGTCTATCCGTAGAAGATAATATCATGGCTATCTTAGAAGTAGTAGAACCGAATCGTAAAAACAGAGAAGAAAAATTAAACGCATTATTAAAAGAATTTTCTATTGAATTTCTACGTAAAAGTCCTGCAACTGCGTTATCTGGTGGTGAAAGACGACGTGTTGAAATTGCACGTGCATTGGCAAATGACCCAAAATTTATATTGCTGGACGAACCATTTGCGGGTATTGACCCAATTGCAGTAAATGAAATTCGTGAATTGGTATCTCAGTTAAAACATCGCGGATTGGGTGTGATTATAACCGACCACAATGTTCGTGAAACGCTAGGAATTACTGACCGCAGTTATGTTTTGCATGATGGCAAAATATTAAAACACGGAACAACTGATGAAATTGTCCAAGATGAAATGGTAAAGAAAGTATATCTTGGCGAAAATTTCACTATGTAAATAATCTATTTTCATCAAAGGCAAAGAACAAAAAGGAGAACAAAGAAATGTTTGCTATTGAAAAAGTATATGCTCGTCAAATTATGGACAGTCGTGGTAATCCAACAATTGAATGTGATATAACATTATCAAACGGTGCATTTGGTCGTGCATCTGTTCCATCTGGTGCATCTACTGGTTCTTTTGAAGCACTGGAATTACGTGATGGTGGCACCACATATATGGGCAAAGGTGTTTTAAAAGCAGTTAAAAACGTAAATGAAATTATTGCCCATGCTTTGATTGGTATGGACGGCGAAAATCAAACGCAAATTGATGAAAAAATGTTAGCTTTGGATGGCACACCAAACAAAGACAAATTGGGTGCAAATGCAATTTTATCTGTTTCACTGGCGGTGGCACATGCAGTTGCAAATGCAAAACATATTCCATTATACAAACATATTGCAGATATTTTTGGTAATGCTAATCCATGTGTTTTACCACGTCCAATGATGAACATCATAAACGGCGGTGCACATGCAGATAATGGTCTGGATGCCCAAGAATTCATGATTATTCCAAATGGTGCAAAAAATGAAAACGAAGCGATTCGTTCTGCGGGTTATAAGCCTGGCGAACAAGTATCAATCGGATTGGACGTTGCGTCATCTGAGTTCTTTGATAATGGTATTTATCATTTTGAGGGTACCGACAAAACATCTGATGAAATGATTGCTTTTTATGAAAAGTTGATTTCTGAATATCCGATAATT
>CAJONJ010000032.1 GCA_905236005.1 uncultured Alphaproteobacteria bacterium | reverse complement strand
TTTGCCACGTCCAATGATGAACATAGTCAACGGTGGTGCACATGCAGATAACGGATTAGACGCCCAAGAATTTATGATTATCCCAAACGGTGCAAAAGACGAGGTCGTGGCGATTCGTATGGGATCTGAAATTTTCCATAATTTAAAAACTATTTTGAAAAAATCACATCATTCAACAAACGTTGGTGACGAAGGCGGTTTTGCACCAAACTTTAATACATGCCACGAAGCACTGGACACAATTGTTGCAGCGATTCGTGCTGCTGGTTACGAACCCGGCAAACAAGTATCTATTGGATTGGACGTTGCATCATCTGAATTTTATGACAACGGTATTTATAATTTTGAAGGAACACAAAAAACAGCTGATGAAATGATTGAATTTTATGAAAGATTGATAAACGAATACCCTGTAATTTCCATAGAAGATGGTATTGCCGAAGAAGATTGGGCTGGATGGAAAAAATTGACTGAAAAAATTGGTAACAAATGTCAATTGGTTGGTGATGATTTATTCGTAACAAATCCGATTCGTTTAAAGAAAGGAATTGACAACAGTGTTGCAAATGCAATACTTATAAAAGTGAATCAAATTGGTTCTTTGACCGAAACATTGCGTGCTATCAAAATGGCACAAGACGCAAAATACGGGGTTGTGATTTCTCACCGCAGTGGCGAAACAGAAGACACAACTATTGCAGATTTAGCGGTTGCGACAAATGCTGGTCAAATTAAAACCGGTTCTATGTCCAGAACGGACCGCATGGCAAAATACAACCAATTAATTCGTATAGAAGAAGAATTAGGAACGAACGCAAAATACGGAATATAAAGCAATAAAACATGTTGTATGGTATCAATATTTTACTGGTGATAAAATATATTGCTTTGATTTGCATTTTGATATGCATAGTGTTGGCACCTGCTATGTTGGCATGTGCCAACGACCGTTCTAAATACGACAGAATGCGAACCAGAGTTGGTTCTTGGTTATTTTGTTGGTCTTTTGTTGGATGGATTTTTGCATTATTCGTATCATCTAAGAAATAAAAAATACCCTGTTATTTTAAACAGGGTATTTTTAGATGTTTTTATTTTACATGCGGATACATATAATCTTTAATTAACTTGACATTTGGAGCCACTGGATTAACTGGCTCGTAAATCATCAAACTAGATAATTTATTTTGTACTTTTGGGTCGTTATCATCTTTTAATACTTTGATAACACAATTCATTTTGCATTGAATTGCTTTGATATCAGACACAATTGTATTTTTAAATTCAACAGTTTTTACACCACGAAAATCCAAAGTTCCTTTTAATCCTGTGACATTTTCAAAAATCAGATGTTCAACCCCTGTGACACCAGTCATTTGTGAAACATCTGCACCTTCTATTCTTGCAAAAAAAGCACCTTTGTAATCTATCATACCGACATAATTTTGTTTTATCATTTTTCACCTTTTCTTATTCTTTATTTTTTACACGACGTGCGAACGTCATTTTAGACAATCGCTGCATAAAAATCAATTCAATCTAGATTCTTTGCCAACAAATGTGAGATTGTTTTTGCTATTTAATTTGTTTGTAACCTGTTTCAGAGTATGCTTTTTTGTTGATCCCAAGAAAATTCTTACACCATCTGGAATATTATCTAATTCATTATATTCAGATAATAATTTATTTTTCAAATTTTCTAAAAATTTACTTCCAGCAACTTCACCAACCCTGTGTGCCATGTTTTCATTAGGATTAAGAAATCTGTAATCAAATTCTGATTCATTGTTGATGGACAACAGTTCTTGAACCAATTTATCAAATTCCGATTTTGAATCTAAAGATAGTGTTTTTTGGTCATCTCGACCATCCAATGCACGAAAACCACCATATTTAACCCCGTTGTTATTTTCCGTAGGAATTTGAATTATTGTATCCACAATCAAATTTTCTTTACCTTTGAAAATAGTAAATTCTGGATTATGAGAAATCATATGATGTTCTAATTCATGAAAAAATGCCAAAGCCGCATCATTAAAATTCTTATGTTGATGAAGTGTTCGACGATTTCCCAATAAATCCACTCTGATATTCTTTGTTTTACTTGAAATATTTATAACATCTTCATGTGAACTGTTTCCTGTGGCACCAAAATTGACCACTGGCAGATTGTTAATGCCTGGATAAGCCCTTTTTACAAATTCATTAAAAAATGCTTGCTGTTTATCATAACTTTTTTTATCCCAGTTTTTAATGATACTTGCATACTTGGCACCATCATGTTCGTCTTTTAACATATCTGCAACCACACCAAGATATCTGTCTTTGATCTGATAAGCATGTTTCAAAATTGCTTCCTGACCGCCAATTTCTTTCATAATGGCACGTTCGATAGCGATATGTCTTTTTTTAAGCAACTGGTTAAATTCTTTATTAGATTTCACTTTATCTGCATCATCTAAAAAATTTTTATTAATATTTTGAATTTCTTTTGAATATTTCGACATATCACCAGCAGTTAGATAAACCGTATTATACCTAGCACGCAATTCAGCATCTTTTCTTAATACCGATGCCGCCTGATTTCTAAAACTCTGTTTTGTAACGAATTTACTAGATTTATAACCAACTATTTTTTTGCCTCTGTATTTGGGATCATCCGCCACAACAAAATCAAGTTCAGCAGGTTTGGCTGTTCCTTCAACAAACTGATCTAATATTTTTTCTTGCAAATTATATTGGGCTTTTAATAACAAATAGTGCTTTGCCTTTTTGCACACGATATTAAAATCTACATATCCTTCTGAATTTTTTAAATACGCATATGTTTTAAGCGTTTCTATATCGCCAGATTGACAAATTGATTCAATATGCTCAACCGCTACGGCACGCAAATAATCACGAACACGAACCAATTCACGACGAAATTCATTTGTAACTTTGCTGGCATCAAATTCATAAATATCTTCGCCACGTGCAAAAGTCGTCTTGGTCCATTCTGGTAAATCAGAACGTTTTTTGTCTATCTTTACGAAACATGCTTGATTTGCAAGACTTACATTTGTACGAATTCTTAATTTGAAATATTGAAATACCATATTGTTTGCAATCGCATCTATATTTTTACGTGCTGTTTCAACACTGTCAACTCTGATAATTGTTGGAGTACCGCCGTTATAAACCAAATCTTGTAAATATCTGTTTAATGATTTTTCTTCCAAAAGATTTATTACGGCCATACAAATCTCCTTTCGCTTTTTTCTGAACTTACAATCGCATGATTTGTGTTGGGTTGTCTTTTAATAAATTTATTGTTGTATCCAGTTGCTGTTTATATTCCATAAATATTTTCTTATTCGCCGCATCCAGATTGTTTATTGCTGGCAATTTCACAGTCATCGGATTTACATGCTGACCATTTTTAATAATTTCATAATGTAAATGCGGACCTGTTGATAATCCCGTTGAACCAGAATATCCGATTATTTGCCCCTGACGAACAACTGTGCCAACATTGACCCCTTTGGCAAAACGTGACATATGTGCATACAAAGTTTCAAACGTTCCATTATGTCTGATTTTCACAAAATTACCATGTCCACGATTGAAACTGCGTGCTACAACACGACCTGCCCCAGCTGCTGGAATTGGGGTTCCAGTTGGTGCACGAAAATCAACACCTTTGTGTGCTCTGGTAAATCCCAGAACAGGATGTTTTCTGCGACCAGAAAAACTGGACGTAATTTTTGCATTATTTATTGGTGTTCGTTTCAAAGATTTAATAGCACCATTACCATGTTCATCATAATAACCAACACCACCATCTTGCTTTACATAACGATACATCTGAACATTTCCACGTAATGCTTCAAAAGACACAGCTAATACATGGCCTGTATCTACCCGTTTTTCAGATGCAAAATTTTCTTCGTATAACACATAGAATTTTTGACCTGCACGAACATCACGTTCAAAGTCCATTTCAAAAGCCAACAAATCATAAACATCTGCCAAAATACCCGCAGGAATTCCAGCACGCATACCCGCCAGATAAAAACTGTCCCCGTCCAAGATTTCGCCTTCTTTGTATGTCAATCTGGTATCACGTGGTATATCAATTTTTTGACATTCCCAAGTTCCTGTTTCACCACAATTTAATTCCACACGATGCCATGGTCCATTTTTGATAACTATTTTAGAAATTGGCTGATTTTCATCTTTTTGAATAAATTCAAATTTATCCCGCCCAGGTCGCAAAGTCACAAAATCTGCATCTTTCTTTAACGTTTTGGACAAGGTATCTATCTCTCGCACAGAAAAACCTTTGCTGCCTAAAATCTTAGACAAAGTATCCCCTGATTTAACTTCTATTACACTGACAATTTCACTGGGTTTAAATACCGCAACACGTGCAGGTTTATAAAATAACACTACACCAATTGCGATTGTCATCATTACCAAACCCAATCTTAAAACCAGACGTGACAATACATGAATATCACAAACTTTTCTGTACGATTCCATCAATTTGACGTTCATCTTTTTAATAATATATTTTGCTTTTTTCATAGGGGCTATTATAATAAAAATATGAATATAAATCAAGCGTTCACAATTTTACAAAAATCTGGTGGTATTCGTGCAGCCAAAATCATTACTGAAAAGCATAAAAAAATGTCTTTTTTCAGAGTGATGTTATATGCACACAAACTACGCCATGGTATTCCAGTTGCCAAAATTATTCATTCTAAATGGTTTTATGGACTGGAATTTTATACAAACAAACACACGCTGGACCCCAGACCCGACACAGAAACTTTGGTTTCAGCTGTTATATCTGATTGTCGTGAAAACAAAGAACGCAGAATATTAGATTTAGGAACAGGAACAGGATGCATAATTTGTGCTTTGTGCAAAAATATAGATAATTTAACAGGTGTTGCTATTGATAAATCAAGACCCGCTTTGCGTGTCGCAAATAGAAACATAAAACAGTTTGGTTTGCATGATAAAATTAAAACAGTGCATGCTGATTTTGGCAAATTTAAATCAGCCGAAAAATTTGATATTATTGTTTCCAATCCGCCATATATTAAACATGGCGATATGCGTGTAAACGATGGTGCACAACACGACCCAAAAATCGCACTGTATGCCAAAAACGGTGGATTATTTGCCTATGAAAAAATTGCCAAGAACGCACCAAATTTATTAAAACCGAACGGCAAGATATATCTGGAAATCGGTGTTGGTATGGCAAATCCAGTTATAAAAATATTCAATTATTTCGGCTGGAAATTTGAAAGAACAGAAAAAGATTTAAGCGGCCTTAATCGCGTTTTGGTTTTTACAAGATAAAATAAAAACCCTGTTAATTCAGGGTTTTTGTGTAATGTTTATTTACATCCTCTGCCGCGTCTTAATCTAACAGCCCACAATCGTCCTTTTTCTCTGTTCTTCTCTTGAAACTTGTTCCGAGCCTGTTGTGATTTAAGTTCTGTTATATCTTTGGTCATATCAGCAATCATTTCTCTCTGTATCGCATTTAATTTTTGTTCCATCCGCAGTAGACCTTCGCGGGACCAACAATAATGATGATTTATGTCTGCACCTTTCTCAACAAGCAATTTGTTTGTCTTTTGGGCAACATTTGTGTTATTCAGACCGTACATCAATGCTGTCCAATCGTCTTTGTTTATCTCATTTAAATCTGCTTTATATTTAACTAATAATTCTATTGCTTTGTGCAGTATTTCGGGCTTTGCATGTTCGTTTTTACAAGCGTACATCAATGCTGTCATACCATCACAAGCTTTTGCATTTATATCTGCATCGTGATCAAGTAATAACTGTATGATCTCAGGTGTTATATTCTGATTAGCACAAGCATACATTAACGGTGTACATTTATAGTGTTCTTTTGCATTCACATCCGCACCTGCTTCTAAAGCTTTTTTTGTGTCTAATATAGAACCAGCTTTAATAGCAGCAACTAATTCTTCTTCTTTATCTGTCCAAGCCATGCGTTTGTCCTTTTTGTTATTACTAACATAAACCAAAAACATAATTTGTCAAGTATTAAACAAAAAAAAATAAAAACACACTATTGCCAATCAGATAAAAAATTTATTGTGTTTTTTCAGGTATTCAATTGTTGTATCCATACCATGTCCATGGACGACATAGGTTTCATCATTTAAATCCATATCATGTAAATTATGTATGGACTGTTTTAACGCATCTTCATCGCCCCCTGGCAAATCACAACGACCAAAAGAATCCGCAAACAACGTATCGCCCGTCAATAAAATCTTATATTGTGGGAAATAAAACATTAAACCACCTGGCGTATGACCGGGTGCACCCATAATTTCCATATTCATATCTGGCAATATTTCCATATTCCCAGCCGATAATGAAATTGGGGTTTTATACGGTTCGTGAATATGTAGCAACTGAAATGCATCTAATATTTCATGTCCCCAAGCAATTAAAAATTCGTCAGCACTATTCAAATACCAATCAACATTAAACGCCTTTGCCAATGCCGGTGCAGCAGCAATATGGTCAACATGTCCATGCGTAGAATATATACCACGCAAATTCAGACCTCGTTCTAATAATACACGTTCCCAATCTTTTGCACGTCCCCACGCATCAAAAATCACAGCATCTTGTCCCACCGACATCAATACCGAATTAGTATTGGTTGGCGGCATGTGCAAAACCTCAAATTTTACATCATTATTTTTTGGCATTTGATTTTTTAGATTTTGTTTTTGCTGTTGTTTTTTTCGTTTCCACTTTTTTACCAAAAACAATTTCTTTGATTTCTTCGCCAGACAAAGTTTCTTTGTCAAGCAATGCTTTGGCCAATTTATCCACAGTTGCTTTACCCTTGGTCAAAATAGATTTTGCATCTTTGTGTGCAATATCTAACCAATTGCGAATTTCATTATCAACAATTTCTGCAGTCTTTTCAGACGCATTTTCCAATGCAATTCTTTGACCAAACGTATTTGCCTGATTGATGGCGACCATACCAATTTTATCAGACAATCCCGCAGTTGTTATTGAATACCGTGCCAACCGAGTAGCCATCGCAATATCACTTTCTGCACCAGTTGTGATTTTATTCGCACCAAAGAAAATTTCTTCGGCTGCACGACCTGCCAAAGATACAGACAAATTTGCACGAACTTCATCCAAAGTCATAGATACTTTGTTATCAATCGGCAAATGCTGAACCATTCCCAATGCACGACCACGTGGAATAATTGTAGCTTTGTGAATTGGATCAGTTATATCTTTGTAATGCAGGCTGACAAATGCATGACCAGCTTCATGATAAGCAGTCAATTTGATATCTTCTGGACGCATTTTACGGTTCTTTTTAGGTCCCATCAAGATTTTATCACGTGCTTCTTCTATATCACTTTGCTCTACAACATTGTGTTCACTGCGGACAGCATGTAAAGCTGCTTCATTTAACAAATTTTCCAAATCTGCACCAGAAAATCCTGTTGTTCCACGTGCAACATCCATCATATTTACATTGTCGCTTATTTTAAATTTTTTAGCATGCAAATCTAATATATCACGACGACCTTCTAGATTTGGTAATTCTATGTTTATCTGTCTGTCAAACCGACCCGGACGCAACAATGCTGCATCCAACATATCAGGACGATTAGTTGCAGCAATAACTATTATTCCCGTATCGTTTGAAAAACCATCCATTTCAATCAACAACTGATTCAAAGTTTGTTCACGGTCATTATCATTCAGCGAATGTTTGCTTCTGCTTTGACCGATTGCATCAATTTCATCAATAAATAAAATGCACGGTGCGTTACGTTTTGCTAATTCAAAAATTTCTTTGATTTTGGCCACACCTAACCCCACTATAATACCAGAAAAATCACTGCCTGATGTAGCAAAGAACGGAACATTTGCTTCACCTGCAACTGCACGAGCCAACAAAGTTTTACCTGTTCCTGGTTCACCAGATAATAAAATTCCACGTGGAACACGTGCACCCAAAGCTTTAAACTTCGCCTGATTTTTCAAGAAATCTACAACTTCCATCAATTCTTGTTTTTCGGCATCTATACCTGCTACGTCTTTGAACGTTGTTTTTGTTTTACCAGTTGTAATTTTTGTCGGATTTTGTCCAATTAAACTGCGTGTAATACCACCACTGCCACCATTTCCTCCACGCATCAAACGTAACAACCAAATAAAGAACAATACCCCAACCAACAAAGGAACCCATTTTGCAATTGTATCAAACATTGAATCTTTGTTGTTTATAGATACACTGGCACCATTTTTAGAAATTTTTTCCAATAATTCAGGATTATAAGTAATTACTGCTGTATAAGGTGTCCCGTCTTTTAATTTACCAGTTGCAACATCATTACGTCCAATATCCATAGTTTTTATATCATTTGCACGACGCAAAACATCTGAAAAAGACAATTCAATCGGTTTTTTGTTAACAATTTCTGTTCCATCTATCATCTTGTTTTGATTGATACCACCAAAAAACACAACACGACCAATCAATGCTATGAACAGCATTATGAAAACAATCAAATAAAACTTTGATCCATCTTTTTTATTTCTTATAGTATTTGTCATATTATTTTGTTCTTTTTTCATGTCTTTTCCTAAAACTTGTTCTTTTTCCTTCTGGAACGATTAATATGCGATTACCCAGTCTGCGAATCGTACAATGTCCCAACGTAAATTTACAGTCATGTTGTAAATTACATAGTGCATTTTGCAACGAATTCAAGCGAGGCACATAATCATTTCCCCCTATTTTTTGAATTAACAACCCCAAGAACTTTAATCTAATTTCTTCTGCTTCGTCAAATAAAAAAGAAGAAACAAACATCGCACCCCACGAACGAATAACCATATCAATCCGATTAGCAATATATTTATCCATCCACTGACGTGTCCGACCAAGATTTTCAATTGCCAATAAAATTCTGGAATCGCTGATACCTAAATCGTCGTTTAATAACTGCCTGTTATTACGAATTTTGACACGTGTATAATGTTCATCACTGTTCATAGAATCAACAAAATATTTAATGTTATTATCATCACAATATTTTTTAATTTCAGCCCGTGATACATTTAACAACGGACGCAAAATTTTAATTCCATCACGTTCAGATTCTGGCATCATGGCAGATAATCCATATAAACCACTGCCTCTGGATAAATTCATTAAAAACGTTTCAATCTGGTCATCACTTTGATGGGCTGTTAATAAATACAAAATACCATTATCATGACAAAAATCAGTCATCATTTTATAACGATTTTCACGTGCTGCTGCTTCCAATCCGGTTTTTGGTTTATCACCAGTCCACACAAAAACATGACATGGTATATTCAATTCTGAACAAACATTTTGAACATATGCTGTTTCCGTATCTGCTTCTGGTCTTAATTTATGGTTTACATGCAAACAAACCACATTCGCACCAATTTCATGTAACCAATACAATAAACACATAGAATCAACACCACCACTGACCCCCACAGCCACTGTTTCATCTTTGTATTTAAGCATAAAATCCTTAAACTTTTTATTCATAACATGCCTATTTTATGGTATAATTTCCAAAAATAAAGGAAAAAGACACTATGGGATACAAAATTAAATCAGTAGCTGTCTATTGCGGACACGAATTTGGAAAAAACCCTGCGTATGCAAAAGATGCTCGCAAAGTTGGTGAATTACTGGCACGGAATAAAATTACCGTTGTTTTCGGTGGTGGTAATGTCGGGTTAATGGGGACTATGGCAGAATCAGCCCTGCAAAATGGTGGCGAAGTTATCGGAATTTCCACCCAACACGTTGTATCAAAACAAGAACCTGCTCATACTGGATTGGATGTAAAAATTGTAGATGGTTTAAGCACTCGCAAAGAAGAAATGTTTGAATTATCAGATGCTTTTGTTATTTTACCTGGTGGCATTGGAACATTGGACGAAATGACAGATGTTATGACCAAACAGCAAGTTGGTGAATCTTGCAAACCAATCATTATTTTAAATACTGCAAAATATTGGGAATTACTAGGTCAAGTGATAGTCCACATGGAACAAGAAGGTTTCATAGAAAAAGTATCTGATTACAATATAATCGTAGTAAACACACCAGAAGAATTGATACAAACATTACTCTATAACGACAACCTTGTCACGACTTGTTAGACCTTTGGTGATAGTAATTTGTGATTTAGCAATTCCAAAATAATTTGATAATAATTCAACAACCGCCCCATTGGCATGACCTTTTTCTGGGGCAGTTGTGGTATAAACACGCAAAATACCGTTGTCTGAAACAACTTTATTTTGTTTTGCATGCGGTGTCACCCGCACTTTAAAAATCTTCTTTGAATCGTTCATCACTCATAATATGAATATGAAAATGCATAACAGATTGACCAGCACCCCGCCCTGTATTTGCAATTGTTCTGAAATTATTATGTAAATTCAATTTTTCAACAGTATTACGAAAACCCTGCCAAAAAGCTTTTTGTTCTTTATCAGAAGCATTTGCTGTAAAATCTACAATATCAGTATATTCCCCACGTGGAATAACCAAAACATGCACTTTTGCACGTGGAGACACATCATAAAAAGCCAACACATTGTCATCACTGTACACAGTTTTATTTGGTATTTCGCCACGTAAAATCTTTGCAAATACGTTATTTTTATCGTACATAATATTCACCCCTGTTGTTGATTTATCTAATAATACACTTTTAACATACATAAAATCAAGGGCTTGAAATACTATTTTTTTGAATTATATTTTGAAACGTAGCAAAGGAGTGCTTATTATGTTTAAACCATTACATAATTATGTCCTGCTGTCCAGACAAGAAGAAGAAACAAAAACAGCAGGCGGAATTATTATCCCAGATACAGCGAAAGAAAAACCAGTTCGTGGAAAAGTTATCGCAGTTGGTGATGGCATTTACGAAAACGGTCAAAAAATACCTATGTCTGTAAAAACTGGGGATATTGTATTATTCGCAAAATGGGCATCATCTGCAAACGAAGTCAAAATGGACGGCACAGATTATGTCTTAATCAAAGAATCTGATATTCTAGGAATTTTATAAAAGGAAAGTACTATGGCAAAAGATATTAGTTTTAATACTGACAAATTATCAGCCGGTATAGATAAATTGGCAAATGCTGTAAAAATCACAATGGGTCCAAAGGGTCGCACAGTTGTCATTGAACGTGCATATGGTGCACCAATTGCAACCAAAGACGGTGTAACTGTGGCAAAAGAAGTTTCGTTAAAAGACCCTTCTGAAAATATTGGTGCAAAAATGATTCAAGAAGTCGCAAAACGTGCTGGGGACAGTGCGGGTGATGGTACAACTACTGCGACAGTATTGGCTCAAAATATTTTTCGTGAAGGCAGACGTGTTATCGCTGCAGGTATGAATCCTATGGATATCAAACGTGGCATAGACATGGCAGTAAATGCCGTAGTAACCGATATTGAAAAACATGCTAGACCAGTCAAAGACACATCTGAAATCGCACAGGTTGCTACAATTTCTGCAAACAGTGATGCTGAAATTGGTCAAAAAATCGCAGATGCTATGGAAAAAGTCGGCAAAGAAGGTGTCATTACAGTTCAAGAAGCCAAAGGATTAGACACTGAAATTGATATCGTAGAGGGTATGCAATTTGATCAAGGCTTCATGTCACCCTATTTCGTAACAAACAGTGAAAAAATGTTGGCTGAATTAGATAATGCACAAATCTTGGTTTCTGAAAAAAAGATTTCTGGGTTACAAGCATTGTTACCTATTTTGGAACCAATTGCACAATCTGGTCGTCCTTTGTTGATTATTGCAGAAGACGTTGAAAGTGAAGCCTTGGCAACTTTGGTATTAAATCGCTTACGTGGTGGTTTAAAGGTTTGTGCTGTGAAAGCACCAGGTTTTGGCGATAGACGTAAAGAAATGTTAAAAGATATCGCTATCGTAACGGGTGCAACAGTTATTTCTGATGATATGGGTATGACATTTGAAAACATAACACCAGCAGTACTGGGTTCTGCAAAACGTGTTGTTGTTTCCAAAGATAAAACTTTGTTAGTAAATGGTAACGGCGACAAAGATGCAATTAAAAATCGTGCTGATGAAATCCGCAAATCATTAACCACAACAACCAGCGAATACGACAAAGAAAAATTAGCAGAACGTTTAGCTAAATTGGTTGGTGGTGTTGCAGTTATTCATGTTGGTGGCATGACAGAAGTGGAAGTCAAAGAAAAGAAAGATCGTGTTGATGATGCTTTGGCTGCTACACGTGCTGCTGTTGAAGACGGTATTGTCGCAGGTGGTGGTGTTGCTTTGATACGTGCTGTTGAAGCTTTGAAAAATTTAAAAGGTGACAATACTGATCAAAATGTCGGTATTGATATTGTCCGCAAAGCTATTATTACACCATGCATGCAAATTGCTGAAAACGCAGGTGTATCCGGTGAAATCGTAGTTGGCAAAATTATGGAAAACAAAGATTATAATTTTGGATACAATGCACAAACTGGCGATTATGTAGATATGATGAAATCTGGTATCATAGATCCAGCCAAAGTTGTTAAAACAGCTATCCAAGCTGCTGCATCCACAGTCGGTGTATTATTGACAACAGGTGCAGTTATGACTGAAATACCAGAAGAAAAAACATCAACACCTCAATCAACAATGCCGGGTATGATGTAAAAACAACACTATAACAATAAAACAGGTCGTATTAAATTACGACCTGTTTTCTTGCATTTACGGGTTTTTATTGATATTATTGTAATCGTTATGAAAAAAATATTTAAAAAAATTTGGAAAAAATTTTGGCGACCTATTTTACGCAGTCCGATTATTCAATGGATATTAATGGGGGTTGCTGCGGGCATTATTTGGTTTATATATTTTACATCAAAACGCCGTTTGAATAACACAAAATCTCTGAAACAATATCGCAAAAAACCTGTAATTTTTGTGTTTTTCCATGGTCGTTGTGCCATGTTATCCCCAGTTATTAAAACAGCCAAAATTCATGGATATTGTGTTGCTTCGCGTCACAAAGATGGTCGTATGATGGCATGTCTGCAACGCTATTTTGGTCTGCGTGCTATTTACGGCAGCACATCCGAAGGCAGCATATCTGTCTTGCGTCAGTGTGTACGTTTAATCAAAGAAAAAAATGCAGCAATTTGTATCACAGTTGATGGCCCCAGCGGTCCGTCTTTACATTTACAAGATGGTGCATTGTATTTTGCACGTATGACTGGGGCCCCGATTGTTCCATGTTGTTTTTCTGCATCACGTGCGAAATTTTTAAACAGATGGGACAGATTTTTAATTCCAAAATTGTTCGGAACGATAAGTGTTAATATTGGCAACCCTATTTATGTTGATGCATCTTTAAAAGGCGAAGCTTTTGAACAAAAACGTCAAGAAATAGAAAATATTATGATTAAACAATTACGTGATATGGATGCTGAATTCAATCTATTTCAGGTTGAACAAGGTATAACCGCAAACGAATTCAAAGAATTACACAGAAAAAAATAACAAATGCAATATATATCAACTGTTATTTCAGGATGCGAAAATATTATCACAGATTTTCTGCGAACCGATATTGCAGATATAAAAATTCTTAAAACATTAAACAGTTTGATTTTATATGAAACCAAAACAGACATGGATTCAATATGTAATTTGAAATATCTGAATAATACTTTCGTTGTTCTTAAAACATTTGATAATCTGTCTGGCACAGACACGTATGTCATCAATAAAATGATTTCTGATACACTAAGCGATTATAAAAATATAAATCTTCCGAATCGTAAAATAAATGTATTTAAAATATTTACATCATACGAAAGTAATCTTGTTTCACCCAGCGGTCATACATTATCACAACTTATAGATAAAATAAAACAATCCACAAAATCTAAATTTAACCCTGTTGGTGCTGATACAGAATTTTGGTTTATGGCACGTAGCGAAAACATCGGTTTTTTTGCTTTACGTATAACAAAAAACAAAAAGAAATTATCACCTGGAGAATTAAGACCTGAAATTGCATACATATTATGCAGATTATCCAAACCAAATGAAAACGATGTATTTTGTGACCCATTTTGCGGTTCAGGTGCAATTCCACTGGAACGTTCCAGAATTGCTGGTTATCGTGGTATTTTTGCACTGGATATAAACCCAGATTTAATCAGTACATTAAAATCAAAAACCAAGAAAATCAAGAACGCAAAATTCAACAAATCCTTTTTCATTAAATGCCAAGATTTTTTGCAAAATTCGTTTGACGATAATTTCTTAGATGTAATTGTAACAGACCCACCATGGGGATATTTCCAAAATATATCAAATGATTTTTATGATTTAATAATGGCACAGTTTGCCAGAATAATAAAACCAAATGGTCGACTGGTATTATTGACAGCACAAAAAGACAAAATGAAAAATATTCCAGTCACCTTTAAATTGGCAACCCAATATGATATTTTATTATCGGGTCAAAAAGCCGGCATATTCGTATTCACAAAGAAATAAAAACCGCCCAAACGGGCGGTGTTTCAGTTTAACATAAGAAAAGTTTTCTTGATACCAAATCAAATGTTATTAAAACAATTTGAATTTGTAGTTTGTACCAGCTCTGATAGAGAAATCTGAACCAGACAAACCTGCACCTGTGTTGATAGACCAACGGTCAGACAAACCCATTGCAGCACCGAATGCCATAGCAGATTGACCATTGAAATAACCATAGCCAGCACCCACAGAAACTTCGCCTTTGTTAACATTAGATACAGCTACAGAAGACAAAGCAACCGCACTAGCAACACCAGCAGATAAATCTTTATCTAACTTTTTAATACGTTCATCAGTATAAGATTTTGCTGCTTGTAAATTAAATGCACTTGCATTATCTGCGTACGCTTTCGCTGCATTTAATGTCAAAGCATCACCTGCATCTGCATATGTTTGTGCACTAGCCAATGTTGCAGCATCACCATTAGCACGAGCAATTGCCTCATCACCAAGTGCATTATCCAAAGATACTAAATGATCTTCAACAGTTGTGCCAACAGCTAAGTTACCGACATAATTGCCACTAGCATCTAATCTTGTTGAAGCAGTAGCGTTCGTTCCATTAAATGTTTTTATGCCATTGGAATCAGCCGTAATCAAACCATGAACTTTGCCCATAACAGTATTTACTTTACCCACTTCTGTATCAGTGTAATTTTTTGCATTTGCTTCAGCTGTATCAGCTGCACCAGCTGCATCATAATTAGATGCCAAACTATCTGCATATGTTTGTGCATCAGCCAATGTTGTAGCATCACCCGCATCTGCATAATCTTTAGCATTTTGTTCAGCTATACCCGCAGAACCGGCTACATCATAATTAGATGCCAAACTATCTGCATATGTCTGTGCATCAGCCAATGTTGTAGCATCACCCGCATCTGCATAATCTTTAGCATTTTGTTCAGCTATACCCGCAGAACCAGCTGCATCATAATTAGATGCCAAACTATCCGCATATGTCTGTGCATCAGCCAATGTTGTAGCATCACCCGCATCTGCATATGTTTGTGCATCAGCTAAAGTCGCAGCATCTTTTGCATCTATACTTTTACCCAAAGAGTTTTCATAGTTATTATATGCAGTTGCAACTGGGGTGTATTGTGCTAAATCAGTAGCATAAGCAGTTTGTGCATCTGATAAACTTTGTGCTGCAGCAGTTTGATTTGCCTGTGCCGTTGCAAAACTTGTCGCATAATTATCATAGCTGTTGTTTAAAGTATTTTGAGTATTTGTATCAGATTCATAAACACCATGAACAGTATTATAATGGCCAACTGCACTGTTATAATTGGCTGTGTTTGTCGCAACAGCATCATTGAACAATGTTGTGTCAGCAATTAAATTTGCAGATTGTGATGAAACTTGTGCATTTGCTGCAGCAACATCTGTTGGATCCAATGTAGTTTCGTCACCATCATAGTGGTAAGTATACGTATGTGTTGATTCTTCAAACACCAAACTAAAGTGTCCTGTATTACCGTCGTGCAATACAACATCAAAACCATAGTTGTCAATACTTGGCTTATTTGTTTCGCTGTTACCAGTAACAGTGATTGCACCTGTTGTCAAAGTAACATCGTTATGGAAAGAACTCAATTCTGGTGCGTCTGCTGTTAATACTGTTAATGCATCACCAGAATTATCAAAATTCGCCATATATTGATAGTTACTTAAACCGACACTTGTTGTGTTTGCTTCTAGTGTTGTCAAACCAGTAGCACCATCAGCACCATCTATCGTGCCGGCTGCACCTGTAAAATCACCTGTTGTAAATCCAGTCGAATTAGCACCTAAATTAGTTGTTGCACCATTATTGTCTATATATGTGAATACTGTATCATCTAATGTTTCAGTACCATTGTTTGTAGTTAACGCAATTTCTGGTGTGTCAGGATTATTATCATGGTCATATGTGTACAAACCAAATCCTGCTGAACTGCTATAATCGGTTGTTGCTACATTGTAATTACCCGTAGATGTTGTATAGTTTCCATCAGATTGCACCATATTGATGCTATCGTTAATGGCACTAATATCCCCGTCTGTAATTGCCGCGTTAGCTGATCCTGCAACGACAACACTTAACAAGGATGTCAAAGCTAAAGTTTTTTTCATTTTTTTTTCCTTTGTTTTTAATTAATTAAAAGTGACAGGATTTTTGTCACACAGAAAAATGTTACACAAATGTACGATTAAAGTCAACTATTTTTTTACTTTTATATGTATATGTTTGTTTGTTTTTATAACCCGCAGAAATTTAATATGTTTAACGGTTTTTTGTGTTGGGTTTCTGGTGTGTTGGCTTGGGCTTACACAATCGTACGTTTAAAATATACCAAAAAACCAACAAAAAACGCCATAAATACAAGGAGTTACAAAATGTCTATTATTGGATATATTCGTGTCAGTTCTGACAAACAAACACTTGAACATCAACGTTTCGAAATTACACAATTTGCAAAACAAAATAATTTAGTTATAGATGATTGGGTTGCAGAAACCATATCTTCGCGCCAACCCCTAAAAAAACGCAAGCTAGGAAAACTACTAAATAAATTACAATCAGATGACACTTTGATTGCTTGCGAGATTTCTAGATTGGGACGTTCTTTGATGGAAGTTATGCGAATTCTGGAAAATTGTTTAATTAAAAATTGCAAAGTTTGGACAATTAAAGAAAACTACCGGCTAGGAAACGATATTCAATCCAAAGTTATGGCTTTTGCTTTTGGTTTATCCGCAGAAATAGAACGTAATCTTATCAGCCAACGAACCAAAGCCTCTTTGGACAACATCAAAGCCACTGGAAAAAAATTGGGGCGCCCACTGTCTGCCAAATCAAGAGAATTAAAGTTAGCAAAAAACACAAGAAAAATCAGAAAACTCCTAGATTCAGGCACATCCACCTATAAAATAGCCAAAATACTAGGCGTTCAACCCATAACTGTTATCAGATTTATACAGCGTATGGAATGGTAAAACTATGCTTCCTGATTTGTTTTAAATTGCATGTCATACAACATTTTATACGCACCACATTCGGTCTTTAACAATTCATCATGCGTTCCAGTTTCTACAATCCGACCTTCGTTAATAACTGCTATGTTGGTTGCATTTCTGATTGTTGATAATCTGTGTGCAATCACAAACACTGTTTTATCTTGCATCAAATTTTCAATAGCTTTTTGCACAATTGCTTCGGATTTATTATCCAATGCAGATGTCGCTTCGTCTAAAATCAAAATCGGTGCATTTTTCAAAAATGCTCTGGCAATTGCAACACGTTGACGCTGACCACCAGACAACATTATTCCACGTTCACCAATCTGTGTATCTAATCCGTCCTTTAACCCAGCAACTACGTCTTCCAGATATGCCATTTTGACTGCCTTGTCCAGTTCTGCCTGGGTTGCATTTTCATTACCCAACAAAATGTTATCACGAATTGTTCCAGAAAACAGGAAATTATCTTGGAACACGACTGCTATATTCTGACGTAAATCATACATATCTATCTGCCTGATATCAACACCATCAACCAATATAGCCCCCTGGGTCACATCATAAAATCTTGGGATTAAATTCACAACTGTCGTTTTACCCCCCCCAGAATTACCAACCAATGCCAGTGTTTCCCCACGTTTCACAGTTAAATTTATATCTTTTAATACGGGTACCCCAGCATTATATTCAAACGACAAATCTTTAAATTCTATGGTTTTAAATTTAGAATTAAACGGCTTTGGATTTGGTGCATTTTGCACTTTTGGAACAGTATTAAACATATTGAATACATTTTCAATTGCCATAAAGGACATTAACACGCCATTATAAGTTCCGCCGATACCCTTAATCGGCTGATACAACATAATCAAAGCGGTTAAAAATGACACGAAACTCCCACTGGTGATACTGCCACTTAAAACCAAATGTGAACCGAACCAAATAGACAAACCTATACCAGTAGACAATATAATATGCATCACAGGTGTCAACCATCTGGTTTTTTGCAACATTTTTAACCTAATCATTAAAACGTTATGCAAAATGGTCTTAAATTTGCTTTTTTGTAATTCAGCTAAATTATATGCAGTAATTGTCCGATTTCCTGCATATGTTTCATTATATGTTGTCAACACAGCGGAATCGGCAGCAATACTTTTATTAAACACACCTTGCATTTTCTTTCTTAGTGTGGTCATTGGTAACAAAGCACCAAACAGCACAAATGAACAAACCAAAGCCAACTGCCAAGAATTATAGAATAACACACCTATCAACGATAATGATGAAAAGGTTTTCTGAACAAACGATTTCAAGTTATTCAACAAACCGCTGCAGGCCATATCTGCATTATTATTAAAACTGAAAATAACATCTCCTGATGCATTTCTGGTAAAATAATCTGTATCGTATGTCAACATTTTTGCATACAAATCATATTTTAACCGATTAGTAATCTTGGTTCCAACCCACGTATTTAAATATTCTGCAACATACGTTAAACCGCCCTGTATACATGTAAACAACACAATTACAACCGGAATATACCACGAAGCCGTCAGTGATTTTTCCACCATAACTAAATCCATATATGGCTTTAAAGACAAAGCAATCAAAGCATCCATAGACCCAATTGGAATCGCAATCAACACAGACAACAAAGCCCGAAACCATATTGGCTTTATATACGGCCACATACGGCTGTAATTTCGAACAAACATATTACGCAACAAATGCTTTTTCAAACTATCTTTTAATCTAGTCATTATTCATAACACCTGATACTTATAACACAGCACAGTTACACCACACAAAGCATCACAGATGCAAAATATGGTTGGGGCAGCTGGATTCGAACCAACACTAACGGAGTCAGAGTCCGGTGTTCTACCATTAAACTATGCCCCAATTTGCGAACATATTATATACGCTTTATTTCTTTTTTCAAATAAATATTTTTATATATAGTCTGGAAAAGCATTTTTTTTGTGTTATAATCTGGACGTTTTGAGATAAAAACAAAAGGAATATACTATGAAAATTAAACCATTTGCAGGTGTCAGACCACCAAAAAATCTGGTCAGTGAAGTTGCTTCACGTCCATACGATGTTTTAAATTCAGCCGAAGCCAAGGCGGAAGCTGGTGAAAAATCTCTGTTACATATTATTAAACCAGAAATTGATTTTGACCCAATTGCTGATGAACACGAACAAAAAACCTATGACAAAGCAGTTGAAAATTTCAAAAAATGGCAAGAAAACGGCTGGTTGGTTCAAGACGAAAAAGAAATGTATTACATTTATGCTCAAACAATGGATGGTCGCACACAATATGGTTTGGTTGCTGCTGCAAATGTAGATGATTATATGACTGGCAAAATCAAGAAACATGAATTAACACGCAAAGACAAAGAAGATGACCGTATGATTCATGTCCGTATTCAAAATGCGAATTTGGAACCTGTGTTTTTTGCATATCCTGATGTTGACGAAATGAATCAAATCGTGAAAAACATTGTTGAAAATCAAGAACCAGAATATGACTTTGTCGCAGAAGATGGTTTTGGTCATACTTTCTGGAAAATAACAGACGATGCAACAAACAAACGGATTACTGAAATATTCGCAAATGTGCCTGCTTTTTATGTTGCAGACGGACATCACAGAACTGCTGCTGCTGCACGTGTGGGTGCTGAAAAACGTGATGAAAACCCAAATCACACAGGCAACGAAGAATACAATTATTTCTTGGCTGTGATTTTCCCAGAAAGCCAATTAAAAGTTATTGATTACAATCGTGTTGTCAAAGATTTGAACGGTTTGACATCTGAACAATTCATTGAAAAATTGAAAGAATCTTTTGATGTTGTTGAAATGGGTGCAGATATTTATAAACCAACAAAATTACATAACTTTTCAATGTATTTGGATGGCAAATGGTATTCTTTGACTGCAAAAGCTGGCACATACAACGACAACGACCCAATTGGCGTCTTGGATGTAACAGTATTGTCCAATTTGGTATTTGATAAAATATTGAACTTGGGCGATTTACGTACCAGCAAACGTATAGATTTCGTTGGCGGAATTCGTGGATTAGGCGAATTGAAAAAACGTGTAGATTCTGGTGAAATGGTCGCAGCATTTGCTTTGTATCCGGTGACAATGCGTCAAATCATTGACATTGCAGATACAGGCAACATTATGCCACCAAAGACAACTTGGTTTGAACCAAAATTACGCAGTGGTTTGGTAATTCACAAATTATCATAATCATTGATATAAAACAAAAAACACCGTACAATCGTGCGGTGTTTTTTTATGTATAATTTTTATTAGAACGGAATATCGTCTGCGATATCTTCTATACGAACTTCTTCACGTGGTTGTGATGATGTGCTGCTGTTTGTGTCAGAACCGCCATCCATAGCCTTTGCACCAGACAATATAACCATTTGACCTGCATATGGGTTTAATACAACCTCCGTTGTAAATGTATCAACACCCTGTTGATTTTGCCATTTACGTGTACGAAGTGAACCTTCCAAATACAATTTTGTACCCTTTTGTAACATACGTTCTGCAACATCAACCAAACTTGGATTAAAAATCACAATACGATGCCATTCTGTTTGTTCTTTCTGTTCGCCACTTTGTCTATCTCGCCATCTTTCAGATGTAGCCAATGAAAAACTGACCACTTTTTGACCACTTTGCATAGTGCGAACCTGAGGTTCTTGACCGATATTACCAACTAATATTACTTTATTTATGCTGCCTGCCATGTTTACTTCCTTTGTTTATTCTATATACATATGATTGCGAAAAAAAAATATAAAGACAAGAAAAAAACGCATCAAAATGATGCGTTAAAATTATTCTTCGTCTTCTTCAGATTCGTCAACATCTTCTTCGTCTTCATCAATAGCATTTAAATCTATTTCTTTTGGAACACCTAAAATATCTTCTATTTTATCAGATGCAGCATCTAAATCCATTTTATGCAACACCGCAAATTCCTGAGCCATGCGTTCCAAAGCACGTAAATACAACTGTCTGGCTGAAAATGTCATTGTATCATTAGCAGTTCGTCTTTGCAGGTCACGCACAACCTCTGCTAATTTCATCGGGTCACCAGAATTTATATTTTCTTCATACTGTGCGGCACGACGTGCCCAAATCATACGTTTAGCACCCGCTTTGCCCTTAGCAGAAGCAATCGCTTCATCCATCTTTTTAACACTGGTCAATGGACGCAATCCAGATATTTCAGCACGATCCAACGGAACACGCAATGTCATATGATTTCTTTCAAAATCTATAACCATCATTTTTATTTTTTGGCCACCAATTGTTTGTTCTTCTATACGAAGCAATTTACCAACACCTTGGGTTGGATAAACAACATATTGACCAGATTTAAAATCCATTTTTTTTGTCGGCATATTAACAACTCTTATCTGTTGCCATTCTCTCTATATGGGCATATTATAACACAAAAAATTGAAAAAACAAATCTTTGGCAAAAAATTATTGTCCCAACCCCGCAGGCGAGAACCGCCCGATATTGTTAAACAATTCTTCCAAAGCATTTAATTCTATAGCAGCAGGAATATCCGTTTCCCCCTTTGCCATTGTTACAGATTTCAAATCTTCATCATGCAAAACCTGAGTTTTTACGATTTGATTACCTTTGACCCATGCCAACAAGACGGTTCTATTATCATATGCCACAGGAAAAGGACCACGTCTGGTTTCATCAGCCCCGTAGTATATCCAAACTTCATCTCCATAGATTGTCTTAGTCTGGGGGTCACCAATAACATCCTGTAATTGCTGAGTTGTCTTTATACCGGTCAATTTACTATCTAAATCTTCTGGGAAAACGTACCCACGATGCTTAGTCTGGCAAGCAGTTAATAAAATAACCATCATAAACAATAAAATTTTTTTCATTTTTCGTTACCCCTTGTCCTAATGTTTGTTACAACAGCTTCTGTTTCTATTTGTTTCAAAACATCCATTTGATATTCTGTTGAATTTAATAATTTGTCAGCATCCATACCTATTTCTTTTGCTAACCCTTCAGCCAATAAATGTCCACTAAATTTAACATTGCGATACAATTCTAAAAATTTTTGGGTTGCATCAACACGTGATAGTTTAAATTTTGAATGAATATGTTCAACAACCGCCCTGACCCACAAATAAGACGACATATACGATGGCTGAAAAGAACATGTCATATTTGGAACCTTGTCAGAAAATTTCACACTGCTTAACAATTCATTTGCCGTATACACTTTATTCATTGAACGCATAGCTGCGACATGTATAGGATTTATTTTATCGTATTCCATAACATACCAAGGAACCAATTCCGCAAAACCTTCCCCAAACATCTGAGCATCAGAACCAAATTGATGCTGTATTAAATGTGCATATTCATGTATATTGTTCACATGTTGTTCCATGCTGACCGGCCTGTCTGAGTTCAGCAGATTTTGGCTTGAACCATACGCAGCACTAAACCCATCCATATCATAACAATCCACAGGTCTGCCACCACCTTTTCTGTATTTATATGGATACCGTAACAATTCCACAAAATTATCATCTGGAACAATATACAAATAAAACACAGGTTTTGCATTTGCAGGATATTTTATATGCAAATTGTTTAATTCATTAATACATTTTTTATGTTCTGCAATTCTTATATCATAACACCCCGAATCAAATTTTTTTGCAATATCTGACGACATACGTGCATAAAACACATCATCAATAATCGCACGTCGTTCAGATTTTTTTATATATTCCCACAAAGCATCATGTGTTTTCATAATATCAGCCTTCCCCGTTATCTTTATTTATTTTGACTGCAAAATTAGCAATATGTTGCTTTAATTCTGCTTTGTATAAATTATTAGCTTTTGCTTGTTCCACCAATTTATCAAAATTAGGATTCACAGATCGTGCTGCTGCAAATCGTGTTTCAGATTTCATAAATTCTTCCAATGGGAACGGAACATCAACATGTGAATCCATAGTTAATGGATTTTGCCCATTTTCTATCACAGATGGATTAAATCTGTATAATGGCCATGCACCAGTATTTACTAAATTAACCTGATGTTCAACACCATTTTGTAATGCAAACCCATGTGCGATACATGGTGCATAAGCTAATATAATAGATGGCCCATCAAAACTTTCTGCTTCACGAAATGCACGTATTGCTTGTGCTTGGTTGGCACCCAAAGCAATCTGTGCAACGTATGCACCAGACATCATTGCCAACATACCCAAATCTTTTTTTGCATGTGTTTTTCCACCAATTGCAAATTTCATAGATGCACCAAACGGTGTTGATTTAGATTGCTGTCCACCCGTGTTTGAATAACCTTCTGTATCCAGAACCAAGATATTCACATTTTCACCACTGTGCAAAATATGATCTAAACCACCATAACCGATATCATATGCCCAACCATCACCGCCAACAATCCAAACAGATTTATCAACAATCGCATCTAATAAAGTTTCCGCATACCTGGCACGATTATCAGATAATTGTGATAACTGTTTTTGCAAATCTTGTTTGATTTGACGTTGTTTTGTAATGTCTTGTTCTGCGAATAAAGATTCTACGTTTGGAATATTTAATTCAAATAAAACATTTCTTAACGCAGACCGTTTTTGATTCAAAGCGATTCGCATACCTAAACCATATTCAGCATTATCTTCAAACAAAGAATTAGACCATGCTGGCCCACGTCCATTTTCATCACATGTCCAAGGTGTAGTTGGTAAATTACCACCATAAATAGATGAACATCCAGTCGCATTTGCAACAACCATTTTATCACCAAACAAATGTGCCATTAAACGAATATATGGCGTTTCACCGCAACCAGAACATGCACCGGGAAATTCAAAATAATGTGGCAACAATTCAACATGCTTTGGGATATTTAAATTCAATTTCTGTTTATCTATCTCAGGAATTTGTAATGCCGCATCAAACTTTTTTTGATTCTGAATACCGTCTTTCATTGGTATCAAAGAAATTGCTCCGACTGGACAATTTTTCATACACAAACCACAACCTGTACAATCAGATGGCGATATATTCAATGTATAGAACAAATCATTTCCCAATTCTGGTGTTTTCATTGGAACAACCACAACACCATTTTTCTGTGCTTTTTCCATTTCAGATTTGTTCATTACTTTGATACGAATTGCACCATGCGGACATAACATAGAACATTTTCCACACTGGATACATTTGCTTAAATCACAATTTGCGACACGCACCGCCAACGCACGTTTTTCGTATTTTGCAGTGCCGACTGGATATTGACCTGCACCAAATGTTCCACCAACTTTAAATCTGGACACAGGAATATCATCACCACGACCAGCCGCCATTTCACCCAGTGTGCCTGCTATTTCAGCTGGTGTATTCAATGTCATAGCCGGTACAAAATCTGGTGCTAAATCAGATACAGATGACGGAAAATCATATTTACACAAATACACATCTGCTTTGTCCACAGCATTCCAATTTGCCTGAACAACATCCATACCTTTCTTTTTATACGTTTTTTCTATTGCAGCCTTAGCAGCATCTTTGGCAACATTTGCATCTATGACATTTGTTAAATTAAAGAAATTTAACATAATGAAAGTATTTATGCGATTACCCAATCCTAATTCAGCAGCTGCCCGATTAGCATCAAGAAAATACAAATTAGCCCGCATACGAATTAAATGTTCCTGGGCAGATTTTGGTAAATTTATAAATGCTTCATCTGGTTTCATTGCTGTATTTATCATCACTGTTCCACCGGGACGCAAAGCATTAAACACATCGAATCTTTGTGCAATCATAAAATTAGACACACAAATAAAATCCGCAGATTCTACCAAATATTCACTTTTAATCGGCTGATGTGAAAATCTGATATGCGATGCAGTTATACCACCAGATTTTTTAGAATCGTACACAGCATAAGACTGCGGATATAAATCAGAATTTTCACCAACTATTTTAACAATATTTTTAACAGCCCCCACAGTTCCATCACTGCCTATTCCATATAAAATCGCAGTTTTAACATCTGGGTTTTCTATTGTAAATGTTTTATCTGTATCCAAAGATAAATGTGTTAAATCATCATCTATACCGACTGTAAAATTATGATGTAATTCACCACGCATCATGTATTCAACAATCGCTTTGACATCTCTGGGTTTAAATTCTTTAGATCCCAAACCATAACGACCACCAAAAACTGACACACTGGAATCAACAATACTACGAACATTTTGATACAAAGGTTCCCCAACGGCACCTGCTTCTTTGGTTCTGTCTAATACAGCAATTTGTTCTACTGTCCGTGGTAATGCTTTCAAGAAAGCTTCTACTGGAAATGGATTAAATAAATGCACACGAATTAACCCGACACCTGCTGGCAAAAAAGCCAAAGTTTCTTCTATGGTTTCACACGCAGACCCCATCGCAACAATAACATATTTTGCATGTTTATCACCAACATAATGAACCAGATCATATTTACGACCAGTCAATTTTGCAAATTCATCCATACAATTTTGAACAATTTCTGGCACATTTGCATATAATGAATTAGCAGCCTCACGACTTTGGAAATAAACATCTGGATTTTGTGCTGTTCCACGAATCACAGGATTATCAGGATTCATACCACGTGCACGATTTTGTGCGACCAAATCATCAGGTATCAATTTACGTAAAACATCATCTTCTATTCTGACCAACGCAGATTCTTCATGACTGGTTCTGAAACCATCAAAAAAATGTAAAAATGGAACACGAGCACGCAACGTTGCAGCATGTGCAATCGCAGCCATATCATGTGCCTGTTGAACATTATGCGAAGACAGCAACGCAAACCCAGTTTGCCGAACAGCCATAACATCACTGTGGTCACCGAAAATAGACAATGCGTGCGTAGCCAATGCACGTGCTGCAACATGCATAACACAAGGTGTCTGTTCACCCGCTATCTTGTACATATTTGGAATCATCAACAATAAACCCTGAGACGCAGTAAAAGTCGTAGCCATAGACCCCATTTGCAAAACACCATGCAAAGCACCTGCTGCACCTGCTTCTGATTGCATTTCTATAATTTCGGGTATCACACCCCAAATATTTTTTTTATGCTGGAAAGACCATTCATCAGCTAATTCACCCATAGTACTGCTGGGAGTAATTGGATAAATTGCTGCACAATCAACACATCTGTATGCCACATCAGCAGCAGCCCAATTTCCATCAACTATCAATTTTGCCATATCAAAAAACCTTGCCTTTGATTATAATATCTTTATCAGACACCAATATTACAGCTTTCAGCGCCCCAAGGCAAGATTTATTATCAAAAAAATACCTTGACAAAATAATATAACAGATTAAAAAAACACCGCCTGGTTTGGCGGTGTTTTTTATTTACCTAAGCTTGTGGATTTTAGCATTTCTGTTACTTTTGCTATTTGTTCCTTTACTTTGGACATATTTGACCTATTTTCTTCGGCTTGTCTTTTAAGATCTTTGTCTTTTTCACGTAACTTTTTCAATACATCTTTTAATTCCATAACAAGCAAACCTTCAAGTTTATCATCAACAAATTTGATAATATTTTTGGTTACTTTTACCATAAAATAATTATTCCCAAATCTAAAAAGTCTAGTCCGACATAACGTACCTTTACCAAGATACTGGTCCCGTATTGGGTCTACCAACTCTATCTTTTTTCCAGTGTCATAGAAATCGAGGTTGTCTTTTTCTTTATAAAAGCCCATTAAAATTTCTATGAATTCGCTCATATTACGTGCACCGCGCACAGTCAATTCCATATATTTGATTCCATCTGGCGAAAAAATTCCATCTTTTTCTAAATGTCTTTTTAAATATGGCTTAATCATACTCCAATAAAACAACAAATCATCTTTGTCATCATCACAAAATTCATATTTGCCACAAAACTGGTAAAAAAGACATTGATTTTTTAACATAAGCTTTTTATACACAGGCCAAGCTTCTTTAATGTCTGAAAAATTAGCCTTTTTGAATTTTGTGAACCATATAATCTTTGCTATTCCGTCTGGTAATTGGTTTATAAACTGCATATCATCCACCTTAGCAGTTATTGCCCCACGCGCCCAAGATAATATATCTTCACTTTGTTTATCCCATGGATTCAATTTTGCCAAAACCAATGGTCTTATAACCATGTTCATTACTTTTTTGGATATTCCTAAATATTTTCCTTCTATTTGCAACAATTGATTCAACCACTGATTTCGTTGTTTTTCACCAACACTAAACCATGAATCGCGAAACAACAAATCAAACAAAGATTTGCCATGAAATATAGTCTCTTTAAAGAGGGCTGGGGTAGTATGGACCAAAAAAGCTCTTTTAAATTTATTTAAATTAATTGGTTCTGGTTTAACTGTTTTCATTATTTGAATACCTTTGGTTAACATTAACTTTCAAATTCACTTTTTCTGCATAGTGTTACGGACAGCTATAACACAACAAAATATATTTGTCAAATATATTTTACCCAACCACTCAACCACAGCGAAGAGTTTTTATTTCTTGTCATATAAAATGCTATTTATTATGAAACAAAGTATTATAAAAAAACACCCGATTGGGTGTTTTTTTATTTCTTTTTAGTATCTTTCTTGGTATCAGACGATTTTTTATCATCAGCCTTTTTATCGTCTTTTTTGACATCTGATTTTTTATCGTCTTTCTTTACTTCCTTTGCAGAATCATTTTTGTCATCAGATTTTTTTGTTTCTGATTTTTTATCATCTTTGCTTTCAACTTTTTCCAAATTCTTTTTACCGACTTTTGACAAAGCACGAACCATATCCAAAGCACGCTGCAACTGATAATCACGTGCATCTTTTTCTTCATCTGTTAAATTTGTAAAATATTCGTCTTCATCATCTGATTTATCAGATTTTTTTGCATCTTTTTTATCATTTTTATCTTTCTTTTTTGATGCATCATTTTTCAAAGAATTGTTAAATGTTGCTTCTGTAAACAAAGATTCTTTCTTTTCTAATGTTTCAATTTTACTTTGCAAAACTTCTACATCTGGTGTGATACCTTCGTTTTGAATAGATTTACCACTGGGGGTATAATATCTGGCAATTGTTATATGTATTGCAGAACCATCACCTAACGGTTTTTGTTGTTGCACACTGCCTTTGCCAAAACTTTGTGATCCCATAACAATACCACGTCCGTTATCTTGCAATGCCCCAGCAACAATTTCTGATGCAGATGCTGACCCATGATTTATTAACACCACCACAGGTTTGCCGTTTACCATATCACCAGGTTTAGCAAACATGCGTTCTATATCATTTTTAGCTTTGCCACGTGTAGATACAATTTCACCACCATCTAAAAATGCATCTGATACATTAACCGCAGCAGTTAAATATCCACCTGGGTTATTACGCAAATCTAAAACGTAACCAGCTACTTTTTTCTTTTCCAATTCTTTCAAAGCATTATGTAATTCTTTGGTTGTGGTTGCACCAAAATCAGAAATACGCACATAACCAATTTTTTCCAATTTGTCATCATCAACTGCGGCATTATCTGATTTTTCAGAAAACTTTACAGATTTCACTTTGATGATTGCACGTTTCAAAGTTATTTCTTTTGGTTCTTCACCAGAATGAACAATTGTCAATTTAACTTTACTGCCTGGTTTACCCTTCATTTTTTTAACAGCTTGATTTAAATTCATATCAAATACCTGTTCACCATCAATATGGGTAATATAATCCCCTGCTTGAATACCAGCCTTTGATGCAGGTGTATCATCAATAGGCGAAATTACACGAATTGCACCTTTGTCGCTGGTTATCTGAATTCCCAAACCACCAAATTCACCATATGATTTATCTGTAAATTCTTTAAAATCTTCCTTTGATAAATACGAAGAATGTGGATCCAATGCCGCCAACATACCGTTCATAGCACCTTCTAACATTTTGCGTTCATCTGCTTCTTCTACAAATTTATCACGTGCAGTTTCAAACACCAAAGCCAATTTTTTTAATTCTTCGTATATCTGTTCATCAGTTAAATGGACGATTGGTTCTTCTTTAACATTTTTCTTTGCAGCTTGCACTGCCACAGGCATAATTAAAGCCAAACATAATACTATTTTTCTTAACATAAACGTTTCCTTTCTTTTGTTTATCGGATTCAGCATACAAGAAAAACATATTTTCTGCAACACGATTTTTCATGATTTACAATTCAAATATGTTTTGATAAAATAACCCACATGAACAGCAAAAGATTTATTTTAATTGGGGCTTTATTAGGCTTGTTATTAAAACCAGCCTATTCCAACAACGAATTAACCCAAATTCAAAACCAAATCAAACAAACAGAACAGCAAAATAAAAAACTGGAACAGCAATTACAAACTGCAGCCAAAGACGTAGAAAAAACAAAAAAAGAACTGGTAAAAACCGCTGACAAAGTCAGTAATCTAGAAGAACAACGTTCCGCTTTGTCTAAACGAATTGCAGAATTGGACAAACAACGTGACAAAATCAGTGCTGAATTGGCACAAAGTTACAACGGTATTTCTGATTCCGCAGCCAGCATATTATTTATTGCATCTAATCCAAATTTTGATTCTAAAACAATGCATGATTATGTTTTAACTTCTGTGATTTTAACTGCTGCCGCAGACAGATTTGATAATCAAATTATGGATGCAACAAAAAAAATGCAAGAACTGGACACAATCAGAGACACCCGCATAATAGAAAAAGAAAAACTAGATCGCAGTGCTAAAAAATATTCATCTGAAAAAGATGCTTTGGATAAATTATTAAAAACACGTTCTGCACAAAACGAAAAATTAAAAAATCAACAAATCGCATTACAAGATAAACTGAAAAAATTATCTGCACGTGCAAAAAATATTTCAGAATTATCTGCTGGGGTTGGTTCATCAGAAATGTCATCTGAAACACGTTTTTCTAAACGTAAATTAAACACACCTGTACATGGAAAATTGGTTGTCAGATACGGTGAAAAAACCGCACTGGGATTAAAATCAGATGGCTGGCGGATACATACACATGGCGATGCTTTGGTTATGGCTCCGGCTGATGGTGTTGTCAAATTTGCTGACAGTTTTCGTGGATTTGGCAAAGTTATTATTATGTCGCATAAAAACGGATACAATACAGTTATGACCAATATGGGTTCTATTGATGCTTTGGTTGGACAGGAAGTTCTAGCAGGTGAACCAATTGGTCGCATGAATGCAAATCGTCCTGAGATGTATCTGGAAGTTCGCCGTGGTGATAAATCTGTTGACCCTGCCCGTTTATTTAATGAACCGTAACAAATATTAAAATTCAAATCTTATACCAACCATAAAATTAGTATAAATCATATCTTTGGCAGAAAACCAATCACGATTAGCAGAACCACTTACCAATTGCCACGTAATTTTTGGCACATACATCATACGAAAATTAAAATCTAAAAATGTGTATTCAGATATACCATACGATGCCCCCAAAGAACCAACAAATGCTATATTAGAAGATGTTGGTGCAGTACTTAATGATGGGTCTGTGAATTGCAAAACACCGTTATCATCAAGAGTTCCATATTTTTGCAAATCAGAATCTTCTGATAAATCACCGTAAATATCAGCCAATCTCAACGTAGTTTTTGAACTGGCATACCCAACACCAAAACCAATATACGGAATCAACACATCAGGTTGTTTTTTATTTCCATCAAAGAAATCATAAAACGCCATTACAGACATAATATCTGTTGTAACAGTACTGTTTACACCACTGCTTTGCACTACACCTGTATTTCCACTAGAAAAGAACATTTCACCTTCCAAAAAAGGTGTTTCATTGTAATCAGTTTCACTGATATGATCCAACCCAGCTTCCAGTCGCCAATTTGGATGATACGGCAAAGTGAACCCTAAACTTACCCCAGCGGTAAAAGCCATTTTGGAAAAATCTTTCCTGACTGGCAAAGTCGCAACATCACCAATTCCTATTGGATAGAAACCTGATGGTGAATCATCGTGTTCCCACGCAAACTTTGTAACAACATAACCATATTGGTCTGCCATATAATTCGTTTGCAAAGTTCCAATATCATTCTGCATTTTCGCCCGGGCCAAAGACAGACCGCCACGCAATCCCATAACAAAACGTGAACCATTATCAACATAATAACCATCACGAATATAATAACCGTCGTTTTGCCAACCTGCAAAAGCAGATTCACACAACAACATTACCAACAACGAAAACACAGATAATTTTACCTTCATAGTACGATAATTATATCACAAAACACAGATTAAAAAAAGAATAAAAAATGCCCAGTTTGGGCATTTTTTTATTTTTCAACAGATGTTACATCTATTTCTGCTACTCTGCCACTTTTATCAACTGTTCCATAAATTGTTACAACATCATCAACCCGAACAGTGTTTCCATTCCAATCTTCTTCATCAATTTCCAACATAATTGTTCCAGAAGAATCTTCAAACAAAAACATTTCATCGCCCATATTTTGTCTGATACGACCACGCATCACAACTGGACTGTTATCGGGCAATTCTACAACTTCCATCACAGACCAATATGTCGGTTGTTTTTGTGTATTATTATTCATATGATTTTGATTTTTTATACCAGAACCAGCAAACGCACCAAACATTGGTGCCAAAGCCAGAACTGCTACAACAGATATTTTTTTCATCGTATGTTTCTCCTTTGGTTTATCACCCATAGCTTTTTTAGCAAAAGTGATTTTGTGCTTTTACACATTAACATTATACCAAACAAACACATAAAAATATCTAGGAACGATTTGCCAAAAGCCAGAAAAACCGCCGTATACGGCGGTTTTTATTCTTACATTGCTGATTCTTCACACTGTTGAGATTCCACATTAACTTTACATTTATCTGTTTTCTTTATCCCACTGTCACTGAACGGAGACACTGTTGCAGACCAACTTTTATCACATTCTTGTTTTGTAACAGTCGTGCAAATCTTGCAAGTTCTGCTGCCCCTATCAAATGTCGCTATACGTTCCGTCACAGTTCCAGAACCGTTACCACTTTTTAATTCATCATTAGAATTCATAGTAGACGAACCACTAACAGCCTTCAATTCAGCATCAGTTACACCACGTGCTACTTCATAGTATATCGCATACGGCGGTGTCAAAGTACTTTGTTGTGGCGGTGTTTTACTGCTTGAAAAACCTTTACCAACATCCGCCAGTTTTTGACATAAATATTGTGCCACATCAATAGACGCATCCTTGGAAGCTTCCGCTATTTTTTCTTCTAGCTTTTTATTGTAATTATCCTGTGCTTGACGCAAAGCAGCCAATCCAATCATAGTTCTGTATTGATATAACAAATTCGGGAATCGCGCAGCAGTCATTTTTTTACCACGTTTACCGCCTTGTATCTGGCTTAAATCACGACCATTGATACAATATTGAATTCTTTGGTCAGATTCAATCAAAGATATAGTTCTGTTTATTGTACCTGCTATGTTTTTTAATTCCTGTTCAATAGTATCAATAATAGCATCTTTACCCGGTATATCATATTCATTGTTCTTTAATTCTTTGATATAATCTGACACTATCAATTCACCAGGTGCATAACCTTTTTTGTCATTCAAACCAGCAATTTTAATATTACCAAATGAAATCATACCTGTAATACGATAAATTTCACCGCTTTTCTGCATTCTGACA
Organism: uncultured Alphaproteobacteria bacterium; assembly: GCA_905236005.1. Lineage (GTDB taxonomy): Bacteria > Pseudomonadota > Alphaproteobacteria > Rs-D84 > Rs-D84 > Enterousia. The sequence goes on along the minus strand of CAJONJ010000032.1, from coordinate 10,931 downwards.
GACCCTGTCCCCATAGTTTCATCCGCCGCCAATGCATTACAATCAGTAGTTGAACCACAAATTTCTAACATCTTCTTTTCAGCCAAACTTTCACATTCAGATAATAAACTGTTATCAATATTCAAAAACAGCCCCATCAATTTAGAATCTAAATCTTTCATTTCAAAATTCGGGTCAGCTTTTTTGCAAACTACCAAACTTTCAATTGGGCAAATATCATGGATATAGTTATAATCCATACCGATACAATTTACAAAATCAGGTCCACATCTATCTTCTGCTGTGTAACAATCTTTTACTTCTTTTGTACATGCATCAACACGCATTGCATCCAATTTATCTTTAACATAAGTAAATATTTGTGGTTCCATACGTTCACATGGATCTATCTGAATTTTACAGAAAGAACGTGCCATATCAGGTCTGGCCAAACAGGCATCCATTGTTGCAGTACCTTTGCCAGCAATATCATCTTTACATGCTTTCTGTATACAATCAGAAATATCTTTTAAACAAGATTGTCTTTTCTTTGCTTCTATATTATTTTCTGCAGTTTTTATTGTTGGTGCAATATCACGCAGAAAATCATTCCAAACATAATTACGCACAGCCACACATTTATCCAAAACCTTTTCACAAATAAAACGTTTTGCTTCTAATCTTTCCATCGTAGACGGGGTTATGTCATAAGTAACGGTGGTTTCAACTTTTGTTCTAGCTGTGCTTTTTGCTTCATTATTCTGCATATTTTCATCTGCAATTGTAAACACACACTGTTCCCAATCTGAACCACACGCATCTTCACCACGCATACAATTTCTGTATTCTACCATACATGTTCCACGATCATATTTATTAGATTCTTCCAAACTTTCTTTTAATGCTGCACGCACACTGGCATTTGCCTGAATCAATTGTGATTTAGCTTCTTGTCTTTTTTGTTCAATACTGTTTGCCAACCCTTTGCAATCAGACACAATTTGTCTGGAATAAATCTGACTCAACAAATTGATATCTTTGGAACATTCGGATCCTATTTGTTTAATACACAAATCATTAGCAGCATCATATAATTCTTCACCTGTTAAAGAAGAAATATCTGATACAGAATCTTCATCATCTTCTTCATCACCATAAAATGAAGACCACAAATTTTTCTTAATTTCTTCTTTGTTCTTTGTTGCTTTATTTTCTACAACATTATTATTTTCATCGTATTTTCTAGTTCCTTTGAAAATAATATCTGCATTGGCACCAGCTTTAACTTTTTCAACTTCTTCTAAACTAATACGTTCTGCTTCTGCAACCATTTTTTTAACATCATCCAAAGCCTGTTCGTATTTTTTAATATCATCACTGCATGCACAAGAACCACCTAAATCATTATCAGAAATACAAAATTGATCCATACAGCTGTAATATTTATCATAGCAAGCCTGATCATATACACCTGAGGCTTCCACTCTGGTTCTGACTTTTGTCCCAAATTGTAATGCAGACTGCTTCTTAGTTACCTTGACCGCAGCAACAGCATCACCTGTCATTCCCCATACTGACAACACCCCGAACATAACACTAAATATTTTTCTCATTTGTGTTTTCCTTAAGTTTTACATATTTATATCTTCACAGGCTTCCAATTCCTGACAGAATTTCTTTTTACCACTGGCCATAGCACCCAAAGCACCAGCACCAACCAGACCAACCGCACCCCCAATTGCTGTTCCCCATCCCGGGCTTATCTTAGTTCCCATTGCGGCACCAGCTGACATACCACCTGCACCAGCCATCAGAGCACCAGCAGCTTTGGATTGACCACCTTCTTCACAAACCTGCTGTACACGACAAACATGGCAATTTCTTAAACTCGGTTCAAAATTCACACTTTTAATATACGTGTAATTACTTTTTGAATCTTCTGGACTTTCTTTTTTATATGTAGTCAGACAAGCCTTTTTAGCAGTTTCAACATCTTTTTCACGTGTTAATTGTGCTATTTTGCTATCCAACTCACGTAAATTACGATTTTCAGCAGACATTTTTGCTAACAATTTTGCCGTATTGAAAACACTGTCCGACAAAGATGTTTTTCCACTTAACCGTTTTGATGGTGTGCTTTGACTGTCCGCACACGCAGCAACAGTTTTGTCTTGTTCAAATTGTTTAAAGAACACTTCTACGTCAGCATCACTGCCACTGATAACACTGTCACGTAATGCTGCCAATCCAGCATCCGAACTGGGTAATTTATTCAAAGATGTAACTGCTTTATTCACAGGCAAACATTTCATATCTGTTCCACAAACAGCTGATAATTTTTCACTGAAATAATTTATACAACCTTGCAACATCTGATAATCCATTTGCAACATCGCAGACTGGACAATTATGTCAAATTGCTCTGCATTTTTACAAGATGGAAACATGCTTTGTGGACACAATTCAGCAATTTCATATGGTTTTTTACCAATACATTCTGGCTTGGTAAAATCCACACCACATCTGTCTTTTAAACATTTATCAATATCATTTTCACAAAACTTTGTTCGCAAAAATCCCAATTTATCATTTACCACAGCCTGAAAACCAGGTATTTTATTGTCACATTCTGTAATCACAGGACAAATACCAGCCGCCACATTGACGTCTGTTAAACATTCTGCATTGGTTGATGTAGAACAACTATCTTCCAAACAATATTGAACCCGAGCCAAACAAGTCGCCCTTTCATTTTTATCTGCATACTTAGCAGCTTCAACCAGGATACTTTTTGATTCTTCTTCCCAATCTTTTTTAACATCATCACGCACAGCCATACATTGATCCAATATATTTTCACATGCATTTGAACGACGTTCTAATAATTTAGCATCTAAACAATTTTCAAAATTCGCACCACACCCCCCCGTATCAGCAACACATGAACGGAATGCTAACAAACATGTTCCACGATTATATTTGTTTGTCGTATTCAACTCACCTAAACGAGCATTACGCACAGCAGATTCTGCGATTCGCTTATTAGATTCTGCATTTGCTTTTTGTTCTTTTAAATAAGCATCATAATTTTTGCAATCTTGTGCAATCGTTCTTACATACAGCATTTCTTCCATTTCAGCTTTGTCAGCACAAGATCCTAATTCGCTGGCACAAAATGAAGCAGCCATACTATACAAAGCATCACCCATTTCAGTATCTTCACCAACTTCACCGTCTTCATCAACACCAGACAACCAAGACATAAACGTTTTTCCAGACACTTTGGAATTACCGGTCGTTGATTCAGTAAACACTAAACGAGCCTTTGCCCCCAATTTTTCACGTTCAACACCCTCTGAAAATAACTTATCTGCCTCTGCCTGAATATCCAATACTTCTTGTAATTTATTTTTTGCCCTGTTGATATTATTAGAACACGCACAACGTTCACCCTGATTTTCATCTAGCAAACAAAAATTATCCATACATTCACGATACGCATCACGACAATCACCACTTTCTTTTTCAGATTCTGAATTATTTTCAACAGTCGCTGTCGTCCCATTATCAGCACTGACACCAAGCTCTGTAATATGTGATGAACTACTCGGTATTCTGACCGCTGCCTGCCCCCCTCTGTTCATACCAATTCGTGCACTGCCATCACCACGCCCTGCACCAAAAGCAACGGCTGGCAATACCAGCATAAACAAGAAAACCATATTTTTTTTCATTTGATATGCCCTCACATTTTGATTTTATTCTATCAAAAAACATGCTTCTTTGCAAGCAGATAAAAATAAAAAATACTTGCAAAAACATAACTATCCGATTAGAATTACAACACAAACAAAACAAAGGTTTTAATTTATGGCAAAAGATGATGTTATTGTGTTTTCTGGCACAGTAGAAGAAAGATTACCAAATACTATGTTCCGCGTCCGTTTAGAAAACGGTCATGTTATATTAGCAACTGTATGTGGCAAAATGCGTAAAGCACGTATTTGGGTTAACGTTGGTGAAAAAGTTCATGTTGAAATGACACCCTATGATTTAGACAAAGGACGCATTACATTTGTAGAACGCACACATGCATCCAATGACGGAAATCAAAATCACCAATAAAAAAATCCACAAAAAAAATGTGGATTTTTTTATTTTTATATTATAAAAACTCTTGCTAAAAATATTCTATTTTTGCTATTATTTATATAAAGTAAGGAATGAAAAGGATTTGTCTGATTTTTCTAGGGGTATTTTTGTGCACTTGTGCACAGGGTGCAAATTTACGTTCATCTAATGCAACTATACGAACCGACACACAAAACAATAACTTAACAGCCAGACAAACAACAAATCGTTCTAAATCTGTAATAAATCGTTCTGCTACTGCACGAATTCCAACAACAAACAAACACACAGCCAGTCGCACAGCTGTTAAAACAATATCCGCACGTTCTGGAAACACAAAAACAATATCAGCCAGAACCGCAACACCCAAACGTGCTGTCCGCACAGCCAGTGTTGCAAATGTGTCTACAAAAACATTCAGCAATAATTATACAACTTGTCGTGATGCATATTTTACATGCATGGATCAATTTTGTGCAAATCAAAATACAACATATCGCAGATGTGTATGTTCTTCTAGATTACAAAAAATCCAAGAACAAGAACGTTCATTATCACAAACCGCAACCAGTCTACAAGATTTCAAAGACATAAACATAGATGCTATTTCTAAAACCGCAGAAGAAGTTATTGCTATGCAAACTGCATCTGATGGTGAAACAGGAATCAAAAAAGACAAATCTAACAGTGCACAAAAACTAAATAACATCAGGGATGTTTTAACTAAAACAAAACAAAACAGTTTATCAACCCAAGGTACTTTGGATATTGCTGGTGACATCAAAGCCGTCTGGCAGACCACAGATTTAATTCGTGGGTATGATATATCAACATTATCTGGTGAAGATTTATATAATGCTGTAAATGCACAATGTTATGAAACGGTAAAGGGTCAATGTATTGCATCTGATTTAAAAATGGTTGCATCTGCGTATGGTATGTATATTGAAAACGATTGCGAAGCAGTGGCTGCAACAATAAATACAAATACAATAAATGCTAATGCAGCAATTCGTACAACCAGACATGAAATGCAAGATGCACGCCTTGAAAATTATAATGCACATAATTCATTATCTATAAACGATTGTATTGCAAATGTCAGACAAGATATCACAACAGATACAGCATGTGGTGAAAATTATGTTCACTGTTTAGATTTTACAGGTAAATATCTTGATATAACTACTGGGAAACCAATTTATTCTCAGAATTTTTATCAATTTGTAAATCAAATATCTTTATCTGGCGATATATTAAAAAACAGCAAAAATACAGCTGTTATAAATCTGCTGAACAAAAAACAAAAATTCGCACAACAAACATTAGACGTGTGTCGTGATGTCGCAGATAACGTATGGGATGAATTTTTACGTCAAGCTTTGGTTGAAATATCTCAGGCACAACAAAAACGTGTTCAAGACGTTAAAAATGATTGTTTAAAAGTAGTCAATGAATGTTATTTACATAAATCAGAAGATTTGCAAGCATATGCTGATAATGCATCAGAAATATCTGCACGAAACACCTTAGAATTATCAGAACAATTATGCACAGAAAAATTGAATACATGCAGCAATTTATATGGTGGTGGCCCAGAAGGACTTGAATTGTTAGTGTCAACAATGACGGGTATCACTGATGCAAACATTGCACAATCTTGTTCAGATATACTATCAGAATATATAAAGAAAAAATGTGCTGTTGCCGCCAGTGACACAGAACATTCATGGCCATATAGTTGTCGGTCATTTGCCCCTGGGGAAATTCGTTACGCAAATAATCCAAAATGCAACAAAGAAACTATAAATCCATTTGAACAGTATGATATCTTGACTAGTTACACAACAAACATTACATATAATGTTCTTCCACCTTGGACATATGATAACTCCCCTCGACACTATCTTAGTTGTCATATGGGATATTACCTAGAAAATAATAACTGTAAAGTTTGTAATCCAGATGATTATTGTCCTGGTGGAACAGCAAAAGCAATAAAACAAGCTGATAACCCCTTATACGCCCAATGTGGTATAAATTATATCGGCAGTATATATCATATGCTGGTCCGTCAGGCATTACAAAACTGTATTCGTTCAACACAAACAATGGACACCGTATTACCTGCAACTATAATGTCTGATGTAGAATCAACCATGGCAACATTACGTTCTAGTTTATCAAATGAATTATCCAAAGAATGTGATAAATTTAATGGAATTTGGGTTCCTACTGCATGGCAAGATAATAATTATGATGGTCGTCATGACGTAACAAACGATACGTTACTGATTTCATTTTACACAGAAACAGGAACAAATAAATTATGGGGATATTGTAAACCAAAATAAAAACCGATTTAATATCGGTTTTTATTTTGGTTTTTTATCTTATGCAACCTTTTTACTTTCTGCATATATTTCCACAGGTGCCTTTTTACCATTTACAACATCTGCGTCTATAACTATTTCTTGCAAACCATTTTTATCTGGTGCTTCAAACATAGGTTGTAATAAAATCTTTTCCAGAATAGAACGCAACCCACGAGCCCCTGTTTTACGTTCCACTGCCATCTTTGCTATTGCAGACAATCCATCTTTGGTAACAGTCAGTTTTATTCCATCCATTTCCAGCATCGCAGCATATTGTTTCACAATCGCATTTTTAGGTTCTGTCAAAATTTTAACCAACGCAGCTTCATCCAAAGCTTCTAATGTTGTAACAACAGGCAGACGCCCTATTAATTCTGGGATAATACCAAATTTCACCAAATCCCCAGATTGCACTTCGGACAATCTATTTTTTTCTTCACGTTCTTTTTTATCAGAAACATCTGCACCAAAACCAATACCCGCACGTGCAGCAGTTCTGTTTGCTATAATCTTGTTCAGACCATCAAATGCACCGCCACAAATGAATAAAATTTTGCTGGTATCTAATTGTACAGTTGCTTCCCCTGGGTGTTTACGACCACCACCCCCAGCAGGAACGTTAGCTATGGTTCCTTCTATCAATTTCAACAAAGCCTGTTGAACACCTTCGCCTGAAACATCTCTGGTCAAAGATGGATTTTCAGATTTTCTAGAAATTTTATCAATTTCATCAATATAAATGATACCTTTTTGTGCACGTTCAACATCAAAATTTGCGTTTTGTAATAACCGAGTCAACACAGATTCTACATCATCACCAACATAACCAGCTTCTGTCAAAGTTGTCGCATCTGCAATCGCAAATGGAACATCTAAAACACGAGCCAAAGTTTGTGCAAACAAAGTTTTACCAGTACCAGTAGAACCTATCATCAAAATATTTGATTTTTGAATTTCTACATTAGAAGCCACTGATGCACTGTTTCTTTTGTAATGATTATAAACAGCCACAGCCAATGTCCGTTTTGCATCATCTTGACCAATCACATATTCATTCAGATATTTATAAATTTGTGATGGAGTCGGCAATTTTTCGGTTTCATGATTGATAGCAGTCTTTTTATCATCAGCCATAATATCATTACATAAATTGATACATTCATCACAAATGCAAACATTACGACCACTGACTAATTTTTTTACTTCATATACAGATTTACCACAGAAACTACAAAACTGTTGTGCATTTTCTGGTGTTTTCTGATTTTTTTCGTCACTCATTTTTAACAACCCTGATATTATAAAATTATTTACGTTTTAAAATTCCATCAATTAAACCGAATTTCTTGGCAGATTCTGCATCCATCCAATTATCACGTTCCATAGCTTCAAAAACTTCTTTGTCTTTGTGTCCGGTAAATTCCGCCATTTTTTTAATCAATAACTGTTTTACACGTTGTGTTTCACGCAAAGAAATTTCCATGTCAGTAACCATACCCTGCGTTCCAGCTGATGGTTGATGTATCATAACCGCAGTATCTGGCAAAACAAAACGTTTACCCTTTTCCCCAGCAGCCAACAGCACAGACCCCATTGATGCAACCAATCCCATACCGATAGTTGAAACATTTGGTTTGATATATTGCATTGTATTCATGATTGCCAATCCAGCATACACCTCTCCCCCTGGTGTGTTTATATACATAGAAATATCAGCATTTGGATTTTCAGATTCCAAAAACAACAATTGTGCAATAACAGTATTTGCCATAGCAGATTCAATAGGCCCCGAAACCATAACAATTCTGTCCCGTAACAAACGAGAATAAATATCAAAAGAACGTTCACCCTTTGGTGATTCTTCTATAACAATAGGTACCAATGACATAATAAAAACCTCTTTTTTACACCGAATTATACCACAAAATAATCCGATTCGCCAATTTTATAGTATATAAATAGGACTTTTTTAGGTTTTTACAAGTAAAACTCTAACGAAAAATACACCCCACCAGCAAACACGACAGTGTTTTATTATTTCATCAATGCTTTAATTCCCGGTAATGTTTTACCTTCTATAAATTCTAAAAATGCACCGCCACCAGTTGACACATATCCCATATCTGAACGCACATCACAAAAATCAATCGCTGCGACTGTATCACCACCACCAACAACAGATGTTAATTTTTTCATTTTAGAAAATTTTGCTAAATGTTTTGCAAATTCAAAAGACGAATACCCCCAACGTTTGCCCCATTCTGCCATACCAAACGTTCCATTCCACATGACAGTTTTTGCCGCACACAGCAAATCTATGTTTCGTTGCGTTGTCTTTGTCCCATCATCCATGATTACATCATCATCCATTATTTGTCCCGCATCACGATTTATACGTTTTTCATTTCTATCAAATTTTTTTCCAACACCTTTGTCAATTGGCAGAAATATTTCACAATTATTTTTATATGCCAATTTCAATATCTTCATAACATTATTTATTTGTTCTGGTTCATACAAAGAATTTCCCACAGGTAACCCAAGTGCAAAATTAAAAGTTGTCCCCATCGCACCACCAATAACAATTTTATCTGCAATATTAACCAATTTTTTTAATACGTTTATTTTTGTTCCTATTTTTGCACCGCCAATATACGCAACCATTGGTTTTTTAGGATTTTGTAAAAGATTAGTAAGTTTTTCTATTTCATTATTTAACAAATCACCCGCATAAGACGGTAAATATTTTGTAATCGCAACAACACTGGCAGCCTTACGATGTGACACAGCAAACGCATCATTTACGTAAACATCAAACCCATCTGCTAATTTTTTTGCAAATGATTTTTCATTTTTTTCTTCACCACTATAAAACCGTAAATTTTCCAATAATATCACATCACCATTTTTCATAGTCCCCAAAAAATCTTTGCTTAAACAATCATCAATAAATGGGATATTCAAATATTCTGCCACAATTCTTAATGACAATTCTGGAACCCGTTTTCCATTTGGTCGTCCCAGATGTGAACAAATAACAACACGTGCACCGGATTTAGATAAACGTTTAATCGTCTTTAACGCAGCATCTATACGAAAAGTATCCGTAATTACACCATCAACAATTTGAACATTAAAATCATCACGTAACAAAACGTATTTGCCACGAACATTTATACCTTTAAGATTGCGAATCGTTTTCATTTTTTGTCAGCCTTTCTTTCACAGGACGATAAGTCTTTCTATAATGTTCATTTATACCATATTTATCAATCGCTTGCAAATGTTGTGCCGTTGGATAGCCCGCATTTTTATCCCAATCATACTGCGGAAACTGTTTTGCCAAATCGCACATAATAGCATCTCTGGTTTGTTTTGCTATAATTGATGCTGCCGCAATAGACAAAGATACACTGTCGCCCTTTACCACTGGCTGTCCTATCATCATATCAGGCATTTTATTTCCATCAACAAGACAATATTCAGGTGACATATTTAATGCACCAACCGCACGTTTCATAGCCGTCAATGATGCCTGCAAAATATTCATATCGTCTATTTCTTGGGCACTGCATTGACCAATTCCCCAAACTATATCAGAATTATTTATTATCCAATCATACGCAATTTGTCGCTGTTTCGCAGTCATTTGTTTAGAATCAGTAATCAACGGCATATCCGTAAAATCATGTTTTAAAAAAATCACAGCCCCTGCAACCACAGGTCCACACAAAGGCCCACGCCCTGCTTCATCAACACCAGCTATTATTTTTTTACCACAATTTAATTCAATAGAAAAATCGGGAATACTATGCACAATTTCCCCCTTTGTATATTATAAAAAAGATTTATTCAACACATACGCATCTTCACTGTTGTAACGTGGCCATTGTCCATCTGCTAAATCTGTCAGCGAAGTCAAAGGTTGATTTAATCTAGCACGATATAACCATAAATTAGACATCACACGTTTAATATACATACGTGTTTCATACGCAGGAAAACTTTCAATATACAATAATGGGTCAGACGTTGAAAAAGTTTTTTCAAATTTCACCAGATTTCCCATACCTGCATTATAAGCTATCAACATTTTAATAATATTATTTTTTATCATCTGATGCGACAGCAAATCAACAATATATTGTTGTCCCAAAAACATATTATGTTCAGGTTTTGACATATCTATATCAGACATTTTTACATCGTTTTTACGTGCGACACGTTTTGCAGTACTGGGCATAATCTGCATTAAACCATTTGCACCAGCATTAGATTTAGCATTTGGTTTAAAACCGCTTTCTTGTTTAGTAATTGCCAGTAACAAAGCCCTGTCAATAGACCATCCCCCCATTGGTTCCCAATCAGGCAACGGATATTGTGCAGAATAAATTATATCGTCATTGATTTCTAATACCCCCCTGTCACGCATAACACCGGACACCA
>CAJONJ010000031.1 GCA_905236005.1 uncultured Alphaproteobacteria bacterium | reverse complement strand
TTTTGTTTTTTTGATTTTATTATCGATGCTTCAAAACTAATTTCCCACTTGACCTGTTTCATTATCGTATAATACTACACGACCAAAACTGGCACAATTGCTTTTTTCGAGCTTATGTAATTGTTCTTTGGCTGCATCATATGAAAAATAAATTTCAGGTAATACACAGTTATTAAATATGATTTTATATGCTGTACATGTTGCCATTTTATACCCCTTTTTGTTTAATGTGTTGTTTTTATAGAACCCTTTATTCTACATCAAATAATATAAACGCTATCTTGGACAAAATTGGTCCAATTTATTAAAAACCTATTTTTACCTTGTTTTTGTGCAAATCCTTGATCTGTTGTTCTTGGTGTAATCTGGATAACAGATCAGATTTATCTGTAATTCCCAACAAATCTGCTTGTTTTTTCACAATAGCAAAATCGCCAGGTGCTAAATTCGTTAAATCAGCAATTTCTTCCTTGGAAATTTGTTGATTAAAGAAATCTTGAAAAGCCATAATGATTTGGTCAGGTTTTAAGAAGTCATATTTTACCTTGAACGAAAACCTGCGAAGTGCGGCTTTATCTATATTATCCATTAAATTAGTTGTACAAACAAACGGGTATTCCACACTTTCCATCTGGGTTAACATTTCATTTACAGAACTTACTTCCCAAGAACGCACTGCTCGGGTTCTATCCATGAGGAAACTGTCGGCTTCATCGAAAATCAGCATTGCTTTTTTTGCATGCGCTTCTGTAAATGCACGAGCAATATTTTTTTCCGTTTGTCCAACATACATACCATTTATATCACTGGCACGTTTTTTTATTATGTTTATACCTAATAAATCAGCCAAATATTCACAGAATGCTGTTTTGCCAGTTCCTGGTGCACCATATAAACACAGCGAAAAATTTTTAATATTTTTATCTTTAATTTGCTGTGCCAATGTTTCCAGATTGATATCTGTATTTAACAAATTAGTATTAAATTTTACATCATTTGTTTTATTGTTTTTCTGTATTTTTCCAGTCATTGCATGCATCAAATTGTCTATGGTATAATCGATAATTCCAGGATTATTCATCATTTTCGCATTTTTTACCCCCGTATCAATTACAGACAGCGGAACCTGGTATTGATTCACAAGTCTTTTTAATTCAACGTCCGAAATTGCAAGTTCGTGTTTTTGGAATATCTGTTTCCACGTGTTAATTTTTGCACGTTCATCTGGGTCACTCATTTCTAGCGCTATTGTAAATCTACGAACGTAAGCCCTATCCATGTCTTCAATATTGTTTGTTATCCATATAACAGGCCGTTTATTGTTTTCTAAAACACGATTTAGGTACAATTTGCTTGGGGTGTTTCTACTGAAAGGTGACAAACAAAATACATCTTCGGCTTCGTCAAATAATACAACAGAATAGTCATCTTTCTTCAATACTGTTTGTAAATGTGCTAAATTTGATAATCTAGCTTCTTTATCTTCTTGTTTTTCCGATGTAGTATATAAACTTAAATTGGCGATATTACAAATTGTCTTTGCAATTTCTGTTTTCCCGGTTCCTGGTTTGCCATATAACAAAATGTTTATACCTGTTTTTTGTGAGTTAATACCACCATTTAAAATATCTGATATCTTGTCAAAATCATCAGCCATATAATCAAAATTTTCGCGTTTTAAATTTGCAGATAATGGGGTGCCAATCAAGACATCGCGTACATCTTTGCAATTGTCAAAATTCATAGTTAACAAATTTAAAAACATTGAACTGAACGAATTATCACCATAGCGATGTTTTAATATGCCAGATTCGGCTAACACGCCAGTTTGAGACATGATTTCTTTGACTTTTTCCGATGGTATTTTACATATTGCAGACACAAAATCCGCATTTATATCATCCATAAAATCATTACTGATTCCATCGTTAAAACAACAAAACAACCTACGTAATTGAGAGTTCTTTTTGATAAACACCAAAAATTGTAATAAAATTCGACTGTCGTTTGGCAAATCAAAAGTATCACAAATTATGGTAAAATTTTTATCAAAATCCGGATTTGTGATATCAATATTAAAATCTGATTTGCGAGCATTAAAAATATTTAAAATACGTTCATACAAAACATCTTCAGCTAACAAACTGTTCCGACATAATTTCCCATTTAATAAATTTATAAGGAATTCAGCCTTGTCGTTCACAGAAACACGTTTTTCACCGCCGTTAATCAGCTCACGCAAATGAAACCCGAACAAATCAGCCGAATGCCTCGACAGATAATGAAAAAACATATCTGTGTCATCTGGTTCGTATTCACTGTTTGTCATGTTTTTCAAATAATGTATCGCTAGTTGCCTGTCTTTTATGTTCATATTGACACCTTTTTTCGGGTTTCGTGAATAATATAAACACTGTATTAGACAAAAATGGTCCATTTTCCTTGCGTATAAAAAAAAATTTGATATTATTATGATAACATAACATGAAAAAGTATAAAACGGGAAGCAAAAATGCCAGAATCACGAAATAATTATAAAAAAGCGGATATTCATTTAGAACTTATCAATGAATTACGTAAAAGATATATGACACGTGCGGATATTCGTGATTTTTTATCGTCAAGATACATAATTTATGGAAAAGTTCCATCAAAATGTTCAAACGTGTTTGATTACAAAGTATGTGAAAAGACTGTAAAACGCGAATTAGATTCTATTGAAGAAAAATACCCAGACCAACTTGACTGTATTCGTGGCGCATACAAACTAGACTTAAACGATTTTCCAGATAACTTGGATGAAACCGAGGTGCAAGCACTTGAAATTGCGATACAAAAAATGAGCAATAATAAAAATGCTCAAAATTTATTAAAAAATCTTAAAGCAAAACTGACAACAAAACTATATAACAAGATAAACAGGATCGAACAAAAAACTGTAGCAATGCGTAAAATAAACGAAATTGATCAAAAACAAGATGTGAATTTTGCTTTCATTGGTCCCCAGCATATCATAGATTTTGATATGAATGTAAAATCCGTTCTTGATTCTGCAATAATCAACCTTCATAAAGTCGAATTTACTTATAAAAACAATAAAAAAATTGTGCAACCTTTGGGAATATTGTACGGTCCAAATAATGTTTATCTTATTGCTTATCCTGAAGACGATGCGACACCGTGGCATTATATATTATCCGATATAAAAAATGCAATTGAAACAAACAATTCATTTGATCCAAAAGATTTTTCCATTCAAAAATACGCTAATTCTATGTTTGGAATTTATGATGAAGGAAAGATTTATGATGTAGAATGGTTGGTCAAAAAACCAGAAGTAATCGAAATTGTAAAGCAATATAATTTTCATTCAACACAAGAGTTTCATCCAAACGATGATGGCAGTTTGAAAATAACAATGCAAACTGGTGGCTTACGCGCAATGAGTATATATCTTACACAATGGCGCGGTGATATTATACCTGTAAAACCCAAAGAATTATTGGATGAATATTGCGATTTGTTAAAACTATGTGAAAATTCTGTTAAAGATTTATAACGGTTTATAATCTGTTTTTGTCTTACAACTCCGCCATAAAAATTGAACGCCATTTTTGGCGTTTTATTTTTATCGTTTATATTGCTCGTTGACAAAATTATATTTTTTACTATATAAAATGTAGTGGGGGTGAATATGTCCATAAAATTAAAAAAACTGAATTTTAGTAGTTTTCTAGAAAGCCGCAATCAAATGTTCGGCTTGTTGGATACTAATCGCACAAGATTAGCACCCTATTTCTGGTGGGCAACGCAGAAAATAACAGGAAGTAAATTTCGTTTTTATATGTTTATGTCCCTTTATACGATGACAACAAAGTACAAAGAATTTGCACACAAATTAAATCCTGTTAAAACATACGATGAACAATTTTTTGTATATAATGAACAAGGCGAAATCGGTGGTATGTGTGGTTTGGATAATATAGATATACAAAACAACAAAAACGCGGAAATTTGGGGGTTAGCATTCAAAGGGAACTCTCAAACCGTAGAATCTGTTAAAATATTGGAAGATTATTGTATAAATAATCTGGGCTTAAATTCTATTTATGGCAAAGTACAATCTAGCAATCGAGCATCCAGATATTTTTGGGAAAAATACGGCTATGACGATATGAAAATTGACAAGGATGTTCAAGTATCTAAACACAACCCAACAATTACAGATATATACACCTATACAAAATTTTTGTGCAGATAATCAGCTATTTTTTAATCAAAACAATTTTTTGAAAAAATACTGGCAAGACGCATTATTCTTGCTATCATAAAGTTATGATGATACGAAGAGTCTTAATTTTCTTGGTAATGGCAATAATGTGCGATGTGTGTGTCGCATCAGGCTTCACAACAAATGCAAAATCTGCGTTTTTAATGGATTACGACAGCGGAACCGAAATTGTATCAAAAAACGCAGATGTTTTGATGCCACCGTCTTCTATGTTAAAACTGGTAACTTTGGCGGTGCTGTTTGATCAGATTAAATCCGGCAAATTAAAATTAGATGATAAATTAACTGTATCTGACAACGCAGATTATCGCAAGCCTGTTTGGCATCAAGCAAGTAAAATATGTTTAGTTTCCGGGCAAAAAATTTCTGTTCAAGATGCAATTTTAGGGGTAATCGTTTTATCTGCCGGAGATGCATCTGTAACAATTGCAGAATCTGTTTCTGGTTCAGAAGATAAGTTTATAAATGATATGAAAAAATATGCAGACAGCATCGGTTTACACCAATCTTCGTTTGGCAATTCCAGCGGTTTACCCAATCCAAACAACCTGATGACCAGCCGTGAATTAGCAATACTGGCTACACATTTAATACATGATTATCCAGAATTATATAAAATGTTTGCTACTAAACGATTTGAATTCAATGATACAAAAGCAGATTGGTGCAAAGACTGGGCCAGAACACATACTATGAATTACAACAAATTATTGTTTTCTATGCCTGGTGCTGATGGATTAAAAACTGGACACACAGATAATGGTGGTTACGGCATGGTTGGCAGTGCTAAAATTGGCAACAGACGTCTGATTGGGGTTATAAATGGTTTTCGTGGTAAAAATCATGAGGCTTTGGCAAATGAAATGAAAAAGTTATTAAATCATGGCTATTCAACTACACAAACCAACGTGTTTTATCGCCCAGGTGACGAAATTATTAAAATTCCTGTGTGGTACGGCAGAAAAGACGAAGTTATTGCCACAGTGGCTGATAATGTAGCTGTGACGTTATCAAAATCAGAATCTTTGAAAAACATCCAGGTATTAGCTAGGTATGAACAACCGATTGCTGCACCGATTAAAATCGGACAGAAAATTGGTGAAATTGTTATAACAAAAAATGGGGATACAATCCAAAGGATTCCTATGATTGCAAAAAATAAAGTCAGCAAAATTCAATTTTTTGGACGTATTATAAAAAATATATCTGTTATGTTGTGGGGGAAATAATGGCACCAAAGAAAAAAGAAGTTTTGTTTGAATTTCCAAAACCTGTGGATAATGATTATTTGGTTGGACACACAAATACATTAAAAGCCTTTTGTGATGCATGGAACAATAAAGATTCTCATCCTATACACCCTGTATGGATGTTATGCGGACCACGTGGAATTGGTAAAGCAACACTGGCTTATAAAATTGCAAAGATGGTTTATGGAAATGTTGGGGATTTTTTCATCATAGATTTGGCAAATAACATAGATGAACGTGGCAATCCAAAATCTGATGCCAAAGCAATTTCTGTACATACTGTGCGTGCAATGATTGAACGTATGCAAATGTCTTCTATGTCAGGTCAATGGCGTGTTGTGTTAATTGATTCTGTTGACGAATTAACCAGTGCTGCATCTAATGCAATTTTGAAATTGTTAGAAGAACCACCAGCACAAACATTATTTTTATTGGTAACTCATCAGTTATCTAATGTTTTACCAACTGTGCGGTCACGTGCACGTGTTGAAAAAATGCATCCTTTGAAAATATCTGAATTACGTGATTTATGTACAAAATTTATGCCAGATGCTGACATCAGTTCTGAAATATTAAAACTGGCAAATGGCAGTTTTGGTAAAATTGCAAATCTAAAATCCACTGGTGGCGATGTTATATATGAAGAATTGTTGGACGTATTAAAAAATCCCAATGCAACCGCCAGCGATATCATGATTGTTGCAGAAAAAATCGCTGCATCCCCTGCTTTGTACGGTATTGTTCTAGATGCCTTAGCTGCTTTTGGGTTGGCTGATTTATACCCAACAGCAACAATAGCTATTTCAGATATAAACAGATTAAATTTAAAAGCTGATATTGCGATATTTAAAATTATTGTGGAAACAAAAAAATGTTTATAGATACCCACTGTCATTTAAATGATGAATACGAAGGTGGCACTGATGCTGTCGTTAATCGTGCAAAACAATCTGGCGTCACAGCATTGGTTTGTGCGACTGCAAATCCGCAGGATTTTCAATCTGCACTGCAAATTGCAGAAAATTATAACAATGTTTTTGTAACATTGGGAATACATCCTGATTATGCTGATAAAAATCCATACGATTATTTAACAGATGATATGTTAAATAATCCACACGTGATTGGTGTCGGCGAAATCGGTCTGGATTATCATTACAACACAGATAATCGCATAGCTCAAATAAAATTATTTGAATCACAACTAGAAATTGCTGACAAACATAATCTGCCTGTTGCAATCCATACACGTGATGCAGAAAATGACACAATCGCCATTTTAACAAATAAATATTGTGGTGTAATGCACTGTTTTACTTCATCTTGGGAATTAGCAAAAATTATGTTAGACCGTGGTTTTTATTTTTCTGCCAGCGGTATATTAACATTTAAAAACGCAGAATCTGTGCGTGAAACATTTACAAAAATTCCAAATGACAGAATCGTTATTGAAACAGATTCACCATATTGTGCACCTGTGCCATACCGTGGCAAAATATGTGAGCCATCAATGGTTATTGAAACTGCACAGGTTTTGGCAAATATTAAAAATTTACAATTATCTGAATTGGAAAACATATTGTTAGAAAACACAAAAAGACTTTATTCACGCATCAAATTATAATTACATTATAAATCAACACGAAATACAAAGGTAGAACATCTGGCAACCAACGATTGCTGTAACGGGTGTTTATATCGTTTTTAAATAAAAAACTTTGCAATTATCAAAAAATCATATAGAATTTGAAGCATGCAAAGACAAGTTATAAAATTTGGTCAGGTTTCCGAAAACCGTAAAGCACGATTTAATTATTCAACACAAGATACTGTTGAAGCAGGAATTGCTTTGACTGGTGCTGAAATAAAATCTGTACGTTACGGGCTGGTTACTATTGTTGATGGATTTGTTCAAAAACGTGGTAATGATTTATTTTTAGCTGGCATAGAAATTCAAAAATTACCAACCGCAAATCGTGCATTTAATTTTGATGAAAGACGCCCACGTCAGTTGTTGTTACACCGCAATCAAATAAACCGAATTATTGGTAAATTACAAGAAAAAGGTGCAACCGCATTTCCTTTGAAACTGTATTTTAATGAACGTGGTAAATTAAAAGTTTTATTAGGTATTGGTTACGGTAAACATCGTGCAGATAAACGTGAAACAATTAAACAACGTGAATGGGAACGAACCAAAGCTAGAATTATTAAAGGTTAAAAAAACGTCTCTGATTTCAGAGACGTTTTATTTTTTATGACCAATTAGTCTTGTTTATCAGGCATATCACCACAAGAATCATTTTTCATATGACCAAACATTTTGCCTTTGTGTTTTTTGCCAAATTTATGTGCATTTGCAGCTTTTTGTGCTTTGTATTCTTCAATAGAAATACAATTATCACCATTTACATCAGCTGTCATCAACATTTCCTGCATTTTTGGACATTTAACAGATTGCATATCCAAACATCCGTTTGTAAATACAGGATGATGTTTTACAGGTCCCATCATCATTTTACCTTTGAAACACATCATTTTTCCACATACACAACCAATAATAAATACTATCAACAAAATAATGATATGTTTCACCCGATGGCCAGCACCATGTTTGTGACATCCGCATGGACAATCTGGACCACATTTGTGTTCCATTACAGGAGCTGGTTTAGTTGCTGTTTTTTTAACAGTTGTTTTTTTCTTGATTTGTTTTGCCATTGTGTTCCTTCCTTTTGTTTTTACACATTGTTATTCTATCATACAAACAATTGATGTCCAATGGATTTTTTTCCAAAAAAAACATCTGCAAATTTGCAGATGTTTTTAACCTTTAAATAAACATAGGTTTAGTTCAAAGCGTCTTTCAAAGCTTTGCCAGCACGGAATTTTGGCTGTGTAGAAGCAGCAATCTTAATTGGTGCACCAGTTTGTGGATTGCGACCTGTTGTTGCTTTACGTTTAGCAGTTGTAAATGTTCCAAAGCCAACCAAGCGAACTTCGCCTTTTTTCTTCAAAACTTTTGTAACTGTGTTGATGAAAGCATCCAAGCATGCTGCTGCTGTTGCTTTTGTAACTTCAACTTCATTTGCAATTGCTTCAATCAATTCCATTTTGTTCATATGTTTCTCCTTTCATACATAGAGTTTAAGGTTATAAGACAGTTTCTGTGGCAATATTTATGAAAACCGTAAGTAAATTTACATGCTTTCAAAACATCACCCGATCTGCTTAATACGAATCGTAGAGAAAACTGGGCTTTAAGTCAAGCCAATTATTTACAACCCGCAAAAAACTTAGATTATTGACAAATTTATTTTAAAGCAAACTAATGCGTAATGTTTCTGATACGCACAGCACGTGCGTTTTCTGCGGTATTATCACAGAAGACCCATTCTGTATTATTCACATGAATTTTTGTTCTAAAATGATTTGGTGTCATTACCAATATATAGCCGGCAACAACAACCCAAAAGGCTATTTTTGTAATATCCCATGGTTTTTTATAAACATCTGCACTGAATTTATCTTTTAATAAATTTTGATACAATGCCCAACCCCACGAAAACATCAACACAATCACAACAAAAGCCGCAGCCATAACCAGATATTCTTCGCCCTTTGATAATATTTCTGATATAGAATCCCACGTGTTACTGGTTACAGGACACACAAACAAATGATTCGCCACGTTTTGTGAATTACTTAATTTATCTGGATTTTGATTAAACAGATTAAATTTAAACACACTGGCCAAAATAATCATCGCCAAAGCATATACAGAAAAAAGCAATCCGGGTTTTTTATCCATAGTGTCCTCTTGTTGTTTTTATATTATATCACAAAATATACCCATTGTGCAATTTTATGATTGAATATTTTACCTAATAAATTATAATCCAACGGCAAAAGGGGTTAAATATCATGACATACAATGAAATTAGAAAAGTTTTTTTAGATTATTTTGAACAACATGGACACAAGATTGTGCCATCTGCATCACTGATTCCAAACGATCCAACATTGTTATTTATTAATGCTGGTGTTGCTTTGTGGAAACCAGAATTACGCGGCGAAAGACCGGCACCTGCCCCACGTATTGCTAATGTTCAAAAATGTATTCGTGCTGGCGGTAAACATAATGATTTGGAAGATGTTGGTTATGATAATCGTCACCACACTTTCTTTGAAATGCTAGGAAACTGGTCATTCGGTGATTATTTCAAAGAAGAAGCAATTACTATGTCATGGGAAGTGTTAACAAAAGTTATTGGACTGGATCCAAACAGATTGGTTGTAACAACGCATTTCAGCGATGACGAAGCAACAGAAATTTGGAAAAAATTAACAGGCAAAGAAGCTATTCGTCTTGGCGACAAAGATAACTGGTGGGATATGGGCGATACTGGACCTTGTGGACCATGCACAGAAATACATTATGATTTTGGTTCCAGTGTTCCAGGTGGATTACCAGGCAGTCCTGATGAAGACGGTGGACGTTTTGTTGAATTATGGAACAATGTGTTTATGACATTTGATCGTGACGCAAACGGTAATTTAACACCTTTGCCAAAACGTAATATTGATACCGGTGCAGGTCTTGAAAGATGGGCAGCTGTATTACAAAATAAATTTGATAACTATGATACAGATTTGTTTGTGAATTTAAAACGTGCGGTTTCTGATTTAACTGGCGTCAAAGAAAACGCAGAAAACAGACCAAGTTTCAAAATTATCACAGACCACCTGCGTGCGGTTGGTTTTGCAATTGCAGATGGTGTTATACCCAGCAACACAGACACAGGCTATGTAATTCGCAGAATATTAAGACGTGCTATGCGTCATGGTCAGATACTGGGTCACAAAGGTGGTATGTTATCTGAATTGTATCCTGCATTGGTAACAGAAATGGGTGATACATATCCAGAATTAAAAAACAACCAACAACATGTTGTTGAAATTATTCGCAACGAAGAAAATTCGTTCACGGACATGTTACAAAATGGTATGAAATTATTAGAATCAGAATTACCAAAGGTCAACAATGGTGTATTACCTGGTGATGTTGCGTTTAAATTATTTGACACATATGGATTTCCATTAGATTTAACACAAATGATTTTGCGTGATAAAAAAATAGACGTTGATGTTGCTGCGTTTGAAAAATGTATGACTGAACAAAAAGAACGTTCACGTGCAGACACTCGTGGCACTAAATTATTATGGGAATCTCAAAACGATTTGCCTGCCACACAAGACATTGAAAAATACGAAACTAAAACAGATAAAACTGCAACTGTATTATCTATATTGCGTGGTGAAGAATTTGTGAAATCAGCAAACGAAAATGACGAAGTAGAAATTGTTTTAAATCATACACCGTTCTATGGGACTCAGGGTGGTCAGGTTGGTGACAGTGGTATATTTAAAATTGATGATAAAATTGTCATGAATGTAACTGAAACGAATCGTGTTGGTGGATTAGTTATTCACAAAGGTGTTTTAACAGCACCTATCAAAGTTGGTGACGAAATTATGCCTGAAATAAATCAACAAAATCGTCAACAGATTGCACGTGCACACACAGCTACACATTTATTGCAGGCTGCATTACGCAAGGTATTAAATGAAGACGTAGAACAACGTGGTTCCAAAGTTTCACCTGATTCTGTTCGTTTTGATTTTTCTTTTGGTCGTGCAATGACAACAGAAGAAAAACAAGCAGTGGAAGATTTGGTTAACAAATGGATTGAATCAGATTTAAATGTTGCACACGAAGAAATGGATATTGAATCAGCAAAAAAACGTGGTGCGATGGCTTTGTTTGGTGAAAAATATGGTGACCGAGTACGTGTTATAACTGCTGGTGATGTATCATGTGAATTATGCGGTGGAACACACGTATATCACACTGGTGAAATTATCAAAGCACGAATCAACAAAGAAAAATCTATCAGTTCCGGAATCAGACGTATAACAATGTCTGTGGGAAATCTGGCTGAATAATATGAAACAATTAAACGATTCGGATATTGCGAATATGATTGGCGAAGATTTTCGTCCTGATGATGTTGCAACAAAAAAATCAGTTCGGAAATCTTTGCATTTATCAACACGTATTCCACAACCCGAATTACCAGCCCCCGAACATATCACAATTGATTTTCATCAACACACAGAAGAAGAAGCATGGCACATGCTGGCACACATTGCCGAATCAGGAACACGCAGTGCGACTGTTATTACAGGTGCCAGTGGCATATTAAAACAAAAATTTCAACAATGGGCAACCGACAGTATCATTTCCCCACGAATCGTTTCGTTTAAACCATTAAACAACGGCAGTTTTGCTGTTAAATTCCATCGCAAATAATATCAATACAATGTGAACAAAGTTGGATTGCTTTCACGTCCTGGGCCCAGTTCTACTTGATAATGCAAATGATAACCGCCATTTTTACCCTTAGAATTACCAGAATTACCAGACAGCCCTATTTGGTCACCACGTTTAACCTGTTGATTTTTTGCAACAGATTGACTGCTTAAATGGCAATATACTGTATACAGTTTAGAAGCATGATAAATTCTGACCCCTTTGCCACAACCATTATTATTAATAATCTCAGTAACTGTGCCATCTGCCGTAGAATACACAGGTGTTCCATTTTCTACAGCAAAATCAATACCTTTGTGATAACCAAACGAACGCATACCAAATCCAGATGATATACGATATGGAGATTTCAACGGTAATCCACATGGTATATTAGTATTATTTTGGCATCGTTGTTTTATTTGCATTGCCAACGGTGTCTGAATAGATTGATTATTTTGTTGTTGATTTTGAATGTATTGATTATATTGCTGTTGTTGCTGATTTATATATTTACGGCGTTGTTCCCAATAATCCACATATTGATTGTTATAATTTTGCTGTCCTTGATTATTATCTTTTTGGGCAGTTTCTTTTATCTGCGGCTCTTTATCTGTCCAAACATAGGGTTCAGGAAAATTTTCATCAGCGAACAATTGTCGCCACGCAAATTCAGTATCTTGTTGAATCCGTTTTTCTTCTTCTTTGATAGTAATACCAGCATAGGCACAATTTGTAATACATACACCGTCAGCATCATATTCCGATTCGTATATATCATAATCGTCTTTGAAAAACTGCATTTGTTGTGTAAAAGATAAATCATTTATAGTTTTTGGAAATTGGGTCGGCTTTAAAAAGCTTTCTGCCCAGCAATCAGTCAGAACAATTAAATTACATAATAAAAAAGCCATATATTTATTCATACATATGATTATATCATTTTTTCAGCATTAAATAAAATGGTTTTAATCACACAAAATTCTTGAATCAGATTCAAAAAACATGTAACACACAGCACATATAAAAAATTTATAAAAACATGCATTTTTACCCTTGACCAAAATATGAAAATTGTTCTATGATTATTGCATAAGGAAAGGGAAAAGTTGAAAAACAAACGCATTTTCGGGCTTTTTAACTATGTGTTAAAACCACTGCTGACCGCATTGGTGTTATGTGTCGCAACTAATAATGCCTTTGGTACCTGTGATGTTACCAATGCTCCACAAGCAGCTAATAGTACTTCAGAAGGCTGGATGACTATTACTACGTCAAATTGGGTGTTGTATGGCATTTATACAGATATAAAAAATTCACAGGACCCTTTGGAAATAACTTTTGGTGAGACACCAGCACCCGGCCCCAGTTTTATTTTGAACACACAGGGTGTTTTCTTTGTTGACTGGGGAAACGGTGGACCTGTGTTACGCATTAACAAACTAGACACACAGGCATATCGTTATTTTCTTGGTGCTGCTTCAGGTGCAACAACCATAAAAATATACAGTAATACTTCAACTATTTCTGCTTATAGTGACCATTGTCCCGCAATTACATTTAACCCGCAAAAAACAAACGTCAAAGGACAAGGTTGTGGCGGGGCAATTAATGCAGCTGTTGGCAGCCAAATTACTGGTGTTGGTGGGTGTTTGGGCTGTGTATTTCCAACATTATCTTCTGGTGCTCAACCGCTGTTTATTGGTTCTTTTGCTAACTTATCAGGCTTGACTAGTCTTCCAAGCGGTGATTTTTTCTACAAAAATTCAAAAGGAATAACTGGTGAAGCAGCAGATTTTCAATTTGCGTTTATGTTTCATAACGACACAGGATTATCAAGCAACACAACGTTACCCGAAGGCTACTTTAATAGTTTAACCAAGGCTGGCAACCAGACTTTTTACGGGATGTTTTCTACATCTACGGTTGCAGATATAACCTGGCCTGATGGTACAATATACTGTTCAACGACAAAATGAATAATAAAAAAAATGTATTTTTTCTTTGTTTTATGTTATCTGTGTTTTCATCAAACGCATTGGCTGGTATTACAGGAAAAATTCCGTTACAATGGTTTAACAAAATAAGCACAAGCAATACCAGCAGCAGTAACAATCCATTTAAAAATGCTTTTTATGGACAGACTTCTATGAGCAAAACTTCGAATGCTGTCAGCACTACCTGCTCAAATTGTTGTCCCACTGGATATTCTCAATATCTTGGTGGATTTACTGCATCCGATTTTAATGTGAATTCTTCCGAGCACACCTATGCTTGCGAACCAAACACTATCAATTTAACATGGAATAAAAACGGACATGGAACAGCACCAACTAATCTGGCAGCTTGCTTTTATGATGACTCAATTACTGCACCATCTATGTCTGAAAACGGTTACACATTTAATGGTTGGAAAATAAATAATTCAACAACAGCAGCTGGGGGTAGTATACCGTGTACCTCTGCCAGATTAGGTGTATCCAGTGGCACAGCAACACTTGTTGGGCAATGGGCTGGTAATACGGTTTACATGACATGGGCAAAGGGTGATCATGCTGCGTCCAGTGCCACCAACACATCTTCAAATTGTACTTATGGTCAGACATTTACAACACCGGCCGCATTGACTGGTGCGACAGGTTATACGTTTGATGGCTGGAAATTTGGTAGCACCACTACTAAACTTAATGCCAGTCAATCATATGATTGTAATTATTCTCGATTGAGTTCTTATGGTAATAATTCCAGCAGCCCTGTTGCTTTCACTGCTCAGTGGAAAGCAAAAACTATAAACTGTGCGGCTGGTAAGTATGTCGCAGCTGGGGTTGATACATGTAACACAGATTGTAATGTTAATTCAACAACGGGCAATCTAGAATCTGGGTACTATTGCCCAGCAAATAATTCCATTACTTATACTGGTAATGAACAAAACAGACTTAGTTGCAGTGCAGACACAGATGGTAAATATAAGAGAACAAGCACACAGGCAGGCGCGACTGCTAGTGCTGTAACCCAATGTCGTGAGAACATAAACTTTTATGGTAATGGTACTAATGTATATTACCCGGCTGGTTCCGGTGGAACGACCACACCTGTATCCACTCAAACCAGTTTTAAAACATTGTTAGCATATTATCCAGCCAGCACCACCTATGTTAGTGGGTGCGATTCTTTGTGTCAAAGAAACAATAGTGGATTTTATTTAACAGGGTTTCCTGTGGTAATACGAGATAACTATGTGTTTAAGGGGTGGACACAAGATGCTGCTGGGACTGGTGACTATGTTGAAACAGGAACCGCTTCAACTGCACCTTCATCAAGCAACATATTCAGTGAGACTATCAATTTACATGCACAATGGGATGAAGCACACTGTGTTGCTGGAAATGGGGTTGATTCTGTAAGTACTTCTGTTGATTCTACTAATAATCGGGTCGTGTGTGCTGTAACCTGTCAGACGGGATATAGTCGAACTGGTGGCACAGATACAACTGTTCAGTTTGATGTCAATGGTACCACAGGTGTCGGAACTGTTAATGTATCTTGTGTGGCAAGAATATATGGTATTAAATATTATATACCTAAGACATACAACCCATCTTTGGAAAGTGACTGGCAAGAATATAGCGGACTGACCCCAACGTCTTATACTGTCAATTCAGGAACACTTACTTTGCCAACAGCAATTTCCGTAAATCGACCAGGTTATGATTTCGGCGGTTGGTACCCTAAAAGTGCCTGCACTGTCAACAACGCAAGAGAGTCTGTATGCACAGGTTCTGCAATAACTAGTTTTAATGCCAGTGCCGCAGCAGACAAGGAATTTTATGCTAAAACAACTTCTCATACATATACTGTAAATTATAAATGCCATCCGAACGATTCTACCTATGCCACATTAGCAGACCCAACCAAAGGTCAAAGAAAGTATATGTATACATATTTTGATGATGGGTTGTTTTTAGACTATTCTTATGTTTGCCCAAACAATGGTTATGATACGACACAGTGGCAGTGTACAACAGATGGGGTTAATTACGACATTGTCGATGCAGGTGCCCCCGCAGCACCAGAGGATGGAGTTTGGGATATACTGTACGATGTGACATGTCAACCATACGATTTACAACCAAGAGAATATTCCGTAACGTATAATTGTGGTGATGGAAACACAGGAACACCCCCACCATCTACAAGTGCTGTGTATGATAGCAATTTTAGAACAGCTATTAATACCTGTTCTAAAACTGGTAATACATTTGCTGGATGGGCGGTCAGTAACACATCTGATGTAAAACCTGCTGACACTGGATTTACATGGAATTATACTGAAAACAAAGAATTAACAGCCACTTGGACAACTGATATTTATACTATTAATTTAGATGCTGGTTCAAATGCCACAACACCTGGAACAACTGTTATATATGAAAAATATGGTGTTGGTTTTTATAATAATAACGCAGCAAGTGGAGATGCTATTACCAGCATTACCCCCCCAACCCGTAGCGGTTATAGTTTCAAAGGATATTACGGTTCATATTTTGAAAATTCTGGTTCGGGACACTTTACACTAAACGATACTTTGGTTCTAATACCAAGCACTGGTGATTTAACCGGTCGTGCACCTAATTTTTCATCCCCAACAACACTTTATGCACATTGGATAAAAGACTGTGCAAATGTATCTAATGGTTCGTGTAATATTCAGTGTGTAAACGACACTGGTTACAGTTCTTGTGATTATATCACCGCCTGCGAAAGTGGATATTTGTTGGCATCTGGTGGTGGGACATATAATCCAATTTGTGAACAGATACAATGTAATATATCACATGCCAATAACATAATGGCAACTGTAAATCAAAATAACAGTGTAACCTGTACAGCAACATGTGATACAGGATACAGTCAGGACGGAAATGGTAGTAATTCATCATACACCATCACAGGAAGTCAAAACCAAGCAGTTGTCAATGGTGCTTGTCTGCCAAATTCTTATCAAATTGAAATGATGCGGACTGGGAATGATTCGGCAAACGTTTATGTGTACACAAAGTATGACATTGCTGCATATAATAACCCTGCAAGACAATCTGCAAATGAATTGGTCGTGGGCGGTTCTAATACTGTTGATGCACCGACTGCGTTGACTTATACGGTTACTTACCAATATCATGATGGAACAACACCTGATAGTTCTGATACCCTTAACCGAGTATTTAACGGATATTATGCGGCTGTTACTGGCGGTAATCCATATATTGCCCCTGATGGTACAATAACCAGCGACGGTTTAAGTGCTGCAAAGGCTGTTGCAAATAACTCAACAAAATGGTATGCCCAATGGGGTAATGCAAGTGTTACTTTGCCTGCCCCAACATATTCAGGTCACAATTTCATAGGCTGGTATGATGCGGAGACCGGTGGTAATAAGTTTGGTGATGCTAATGTTTCTTATCCTGTGACTGGCAATATCACATTGCATGCACGATGGGAAACAACCAGCAAGACGATAAATTTCCATGCAAATGGTGGTGGAAGTGTAACTGAATCTTGTGCATCTGTGACATGTAATTATACCGATTCAAACTGTTTATTGCAGACATGGAACGATAGTGCCGACACCAGTGTAAAATGTAACTTTACAAACGGAACCACGGTTTTGGTGGGGTGGACAAATGTTTCTGGTGGCACAACCAAGGTTTATGATTTAAATCAAAATATTGGAACAAGTGGAACCAATAATCTGGCGTCTGTTCCAAGTGATTTGTATGCTGTTTGGGCGGATACAACATGCAGCGGAACAAATGTGAACCAAACACAAACAACAGCTTTGACACCAGAAAACAACACCCCAATATGTAATTTCGTCTGCAATACTGGCTATAAAACCAGCGGGAAAATTTCAGGTACAGCCAACACAGCCTCTGTGACCCATGATTGCACCCCAAAAACTATTGTTTGTGAGAATGCCGGGGAATATTTGCCAGCAAATTCGGAAACATGTGCACCATGTTTGGCTGGTTCATATTGTCCAAATCCAGCGAATACACAGTACACATATACTGGTGCAGCCCAGGGTATATATGACTGTCCGACAACGCATCCAAATTCAACCGCCGGTGCAAATGCAAAGTCGTTATGTTACAAAAATTGGACATGCACCAGTAACGATTGGTCATGCCCTGCTAATGCACACGATTGTGCAAACACACCATCCAGTGGAATTGAATATTATAAAAGCGGTAATACTGAACATGTTCAATGTGATGTTCAATATACGTGTAATGCTGGATATAATAATACGTTTCTTGATAATTATGCCACCCAGACCATAACAGAATATGGTTACCGAGCCAATAATGGTATGGATGATTTTGTTTCAGTGATTAATACTCCCGCATCATTAAATTATACAAATTTGGAGCCTGGTGAATGGTATAAACAATATGCTGATGGCACTGTTATCAAAGGGACCTCTTTGTTAGGAACATATTTTATACAAAGTGACACTATCGCCACTCAGAGTTGCTGGTGCAAAATAACATCGTATAAAAAACAAGAAATGAGTGATTTTATTTCTGTTGATTCACAATTTGTGTATGATTCTAGTTTTTCGGCCGATTGGGCAAAGTATTTTTGTGCTAGTAGATGTGGACTTCCAGTTTCTTCAATTAAGCAATGTGATGCGAATGAAATTCCGTTGAATTGGTCGGCTAATGGTGGAACAGCCGGTAATGGTGATACTTATACACCTGAAACTGCAGCACAATCTTGTATCTTTAATACAGAAGATGGCTTAACAATTCCAAGTAATCCAATAAAAACAGGTCATACGTTTATGGGTTGGGAGATTATAAATAACTAACTAGACAAAAACACGGGATTTATGATAAAATAAAAAAACAAGGAGAAACAAACATGACACACAAAATCGCACTGACAGCAATATTAGCAGTTTTGGCAACGAATGCTGCGTTTGCTGATGTTGTTATTCAGCCGAAAACTGGTACTCACCCAACAGAAAACTGTGCAGGTAATCCTATTGGTGACTCTACTGGTGATGCTGTAAATTATAGGGCTGTATGGGACGAAAATGTGTATCAATTTACTTTGGATCCAAAACATTATACTTCCGCAAGTGATAACACGGGTTCTGGTCCAAATCCTGGTGAAGCTGGCACAAGCGTTATATACGAAAAATACGGAATTGGCTGGTTTAAAACTGGCAATACTACAACACGTGTGGTAAGTGACCAAATTGAAGTTTCTGGTGAAGGAAAAAATATTGTCGTTCCTGAGTATGATGGTTATGGATTTGGTGGATATTTCAGATGTAAAGATGTTAGTGGTGATACCGATTGTGAACAGATTATCACATCCACAGGATTTTTACAAAATAATGCTTTGAATACTTTAACATCTGATGGAACTTTGTATGCTAAATGGACTGCAAACGAACATACAATTACATATGATTGCGGGACAGGTGTCTCTGGACAACACCCAAGCACCCAAAGTGAATCTATCGACTTTAATGGTAACTGGAGTGGTATTCCAAATGCAAATAGTATAAGTAACTCGGGTACTGATGCAAA
Source organism: uncultured Alphaproteobacteria bacterium (assembly GCA_905236005.1). Classification (GTDB taxonomy): domain Bacteria; phylum Pseudomonadota; class Alphaproteobacteria; order Rs-D84; family Rs-D84; genus Enterousia. The sequence continues at coordinate 3,766 of CAJONJ010000031.1, read as the reverse complement.
TACTGCAACAGTAACTGGTTGTTCAAAGGAAGGCTGGCACCCTGTATCATGGTCATGCGTATATGATGATTCTGGGTCAACTACTTTAACTATTCCAGAATCTGGTACCACCCTGTACAATGTTGATGATAATGCTACTTGTACACTGCAATGGGAACGTAACAATATTACGTTAACATGGGATCCAGACAATGGCAACACTATGGCCGACACATATTGTGATTATGATACAACGAATGGCTTGATTATCCCAGCTAACCCAGAAAAGACAGGATATACATTTATGGGTTGGGAAATTGTTGATTAACAGAATTAAGACACACAGGCAAACAGACGATGAATAAACGTTCAGTGATATCTTTAACATTATTAGCTTTGTTTACAGGTAATACCTGGGCTGCTGGTGTTGTTGTGGTACCACCACGTAATTCTGAAACCACGTCTGTTGCCTGTTCTGGTAATTATCTTGGGGATAAAACATTTGGAACTGTGAAATACAGGGCTGTATATGAAGCAAACATATATGCTATTAACTTGGAATTGAACCTGACAGGTGCGATACCTGGCAATCCAACCACATTATACAGCAGATATGAAGATGGTTGGTATACCAATGCAGAAGCAACAACCCCATTTACCAGCATGACACAGATACCAAGTTATTCTGGTTATGATTTTCTGGGCTTCTTTACATGTGCAGCAGAGACTTGTGCACAAATTATAGATGCTAATGGTGCTTTGGTATCTGGTGCATCAACAACTGTGATGAATAATTTGGTTGCACATTGGGCACACAGCTGTGTTGCTAAATTACATATTGGTGATGACGAATTGTGTTTATATACAGAAAAAGTTAGTGATTCAGGCAATCCGTCTTTGGTTATCCAAAAATCATCAACAAGTCCGAAATATTATGCAGCCATGTCACCTGCTGAAGATAACAAGACTATCCATTCTGAATCCAGCACCAAATTGTATATTAAATATGGCAACGATATATACAATGTGCATGATAAAACTGTTCATTAATAAAAAAACACCGCCATGTGCGGTGACGGCGCCAGTGGAACACCGGCTACTGCTTCCGAAAATGTTACATTTAATACGAACTGGAACGGTATAATTGCAGCAAATGCAATTGCTGGTTCTGGCAACGCAGCGGCAGTAAGCGGCTGTACCAAGGTCGGATTCCACGCAAATGCATGGACATGTACATATAACACCAGTGGTGACAGTGTCTCTGGTAATAACCCTGTGACAAGCATCACCGCACAATCTCCAAAACAATGGACAACTGCAGACAGTGCAACCTGCGTATTATCATGGACTGCTAACAGCATTGACCTGACTTGGACTTTGGCTGGTGGTTCATCTACCGCAACAAATACTGGTACGGGCGGAACTGCTGATACTTGTACGTACGGTGGTAACATCACGTTGCCAAATGCAGAACCAACAAAGACTGGTTATACATTTAGCGGTTGGAAATTGGATAACTAATAAACAAGAACCCTTTGTCTGTGCAGAAATGCACAGGCAAAGACAGATAACAAAGGAAAGAAAAGATGAAAAATAAAATCTTTTTAACCAGCGTATTGGCACTGTCTTTGGCAATGCCTGCGTATGCTGAAGGCGAAGGGGTTGTAACATATTATAACCCTAGCACAGGTGTTTATACACCACCTGCCCCAACTTGCGACAGTGGTACATTGGGTGTAACATCCGGTACTGTTGATTTGGAAGCAATGTGGGAAGCAATTCAATATAACATCCACTTTAATGGTGGAGCCGATACATCTGGGTCTATGGAAAAACAATTAGTTACATATGATACACCGACGCAATTGAGCAGCAACCAATTTACAAAGGCCTACAATGTCTTTAAAGGGTGGACAAGAACCCAAAACGGCACAACCGTGGAATTTGCAGATGGTGCAACAATTGGTACACCAAATCAGGTTCCAGATGAAAACTTGTCTACAACAGAGACACCAGATGTAGAATTGTATGCTGTATGGGATGCGTGTGCACAACCGGCTGACCTTACATTGCCTGACAATGCGCATATAAACATTTCCCAAACAACTATGGGTGCAGTATCTAATAACAAGTGTACATATACTGTAAAGTGTGCCGATGGTTATACATATAGTGGCGCAACAGCCAGTAACGACGGCACATCTTACACATTTGAAACAGCAGCAGGTCAAACAACTGGAACCTTGTTTGCTTGTAGCACTGGTAACTCAATTGACTTGACCTATGATTTGGATGGTGGTTCGTCTACGGCGACAAATACCGGCGACGGTGGCACTGCACGCAGCTGTACATACGGCGGTTCTGTCACATTGCCAGACGCAGCACCAACCAAGACAGGTTACAAGTTCAAAGGTTGGAAAATCAAAGAAACACCTGCCAACAACAACCAAGGCGACTAATAACCAAAGGTTGTATGGAACAAAGTGCTATGAAACACATAATGGGCATCTTTACAATATCTGCTTTGGCGTTGAATTTCAACGCCATGGCGGATGTTGTCGTAGATATTCCTGCGAATCCTGCGCGGCCCGTTATGTGTAATTATAGCACTTTGGGTGTTTATTCGGGCACCGTTGAATTGGAAGCAGTTTTTGAAAAAGTTAACTGCGAAAACGGTGGCACATATTATGAAGGCCAAGGCTGTGTTGTTTCTTGTCCTAAAGACCATTACTGTGATGCATCTGGCATACATGAATGTCCGTCTTATGCACCTAAATCACCTGCTGGTTCAACCAAGGAAGGCGATTGCGGACATATCTTACACATCGGCAATACACACATGTATGTTCACCAAGACACTAATATTCCAAAGCCACGTTTGGCCGTTAAAATTGGAACCAGAAATTTCTATGCAACTATGACAGAAAGCAATATCAAGATGTCGAAAGATTCTGCTGCAAAATTACATATTAAACTTGACTCTACTACCTATTCTGTGCATGATAATTCCGTATCTGAATAATTTATAAGAAAAGGAGTTTATAATGGCTAATTTACATTTTCATTATGGCGTTATGGGCGCATCTAAATCTGCGAAACTGATTACCACCGCATACGATTTTGAAAGAACTGGCAATAAATACGAAGTTATTAAACCTATGCGCGACAATCGCGATTCTGTGGATCACGTTGTATCGCGTTTGGGCATCAGCGTACCTGCAATTGCGCTGAAAAGTTTAGCGGGATACAAACCAAAATCTGACACACAATTTTTGTTGATTGACGAAGTTCAATTCTTTTCTGCTGCTGATATAGACCGTTTGGTAAAAATTGCCGACGACCGCAATGTTGTCGTTATGTGCTATGGTTTGATGGCGGACAGTAATCAACATTTGTTCCCTGCATCAAAACGTTTGGTCGAAGTTGGCGCAAAATTACATTTATTAGAAGCCGTCTGTCAATATGATGGTTGTAAAAAACTGGCTACCCATAACGCAAGATTTGATAAAGACGGCAAATTGGTTATAAATGGCCCACAAATTGCGGTTGGTGCATCACAATATAAATCTTTGTGCCGGTCACATTTCAATATGTTCAAAAATATCGCACAGGGCAACGAAAAATAAAGTGCAAAAGAAAAATATTTGCGTTTTTACTTGCAAAACGAATAAAACAGTATAAAATATAACACCGTTGCGTCCATGGCTCAATTGGATAGAGCATCTGACTACGGATCAGAAGGTTGAGGGTTCGAATCCTTCTGGACGCGCCATTTTTTTGGCGGGTG
>CAJONJ010000030.1 GCA_905236005.1 uncultured Alphaproteobacteria bacterium | reverse complement strand
TTTAAATTTTTCAGATTCCATTATTGGTGTTGCAGGAACGGCAACTATGTTAAAATCTTGTGGTCCCATCCAATTTGATTTTAATGTCGCCTTTAATGTTCCTATGTGGCGGGTTGCTGCCTCTTGTAATGCCACTATGACCACAGTATTTATATTGTCCATCATACCGTTATCCACAGCATTATTCCAATTTTGTTTTGTATTTCCGGATTTTGTTTCATATTCAACATTTTTGAATACCATATTCGGTACTTTGTAGGATATCAATTTATGAATTATTTTTGATTCTGTGCCGTTTATAAACGGATATAAACTATAACCACCAAATTTACATAATATAGTTGCCAGTCTTGTTTCTAATGAATTTATTTTCTTGTATTTTCCATTGTTACCACCCAAAAATGCTATAACAGGTCTTGCAATATTTGGATGCTTTTGCAGAAATTCGTTTATTGCTGCAATTGCATTTGTATAATACGGCACTGCTTCACAATCAGCCGGGACAAAAACCTTTGCTTTTGCCCAATCAATTTTTTCCAATTTAATCTCATGAGAAAACAGCAATTCATTGATATCTTTGCGTAATTGTGGCTTAGAATCCACCAATCGTTTCATACCAGATAACAAACCAAGACGTATTAAGACAGGCATCATTAATCCTTTTTATTTGTTTGTGCATATTATAGACTAAAATAACAAAATGTCAATAAGTTTTTGTATTAATCTAAATCCAATTTTCTAACAATATTTTTCAGTTTTTGTTGTTCGGAATCAGTCAATTTGATATCGCCTGTTTTACTGTATTTTATAACCCGCAATAATTCCCCATATACATACTGCTGAATTAACGGATGTTTTGCCCAATTTTTTCTGTCGCATCTTAATCCTAATGCTGGAACAGTGGCAATATAAGATACAGAAGCAATATCTTTCATTTCTGGTAATTGTTTTCTGGCTGTTGCGATTGCACGTAAACTATTTTCCGCTGTTGTAAAAATACGCAATTGTTCAACACCATCATACCCACCCATTTTTTGAACATTTACAATATTTTCTTTGGTATTTGTGGATTCTGTTTCCAACAAAGGTTTTTGCCATAAATTATTAGATGATTTTTCTAGCCTGTTGTTGATAATTACAGATTCAGGCATTGTTAAAACATCGTTCCAATCGTATTTACCACCCATTGTATAAGATGCTTTTACAAATTGCGTTTCAGCATTATTGTTCTTGTATTTTGGGTTTATACCCCCAGAAATAATCAACCGTTCCGCAGTTGGTTTGTTTTGAACAGTCAAATAACTATCATTACCAAACATATCGTGCAAAAACATCATATTGCCCATAATTTGTAAAGCTGTGCCATGTTCTTGCGTAAAAGCGACATCTGGAACGAATAACAAATCTGTAATCATTTGGATTGATTCTTGGTCTAAATACGGTGTTTCTTGTGGTATTTTTGATATTTGATTATCATTTATACCACAGGCACACAATAATATTCCAAGAATCAACACCAGTTTTTTCATATTTTATTTACCCATTAAAACCATTTCCAAGGTTGAAAGATTTTCAACAATCCCATTGCTGTACGTTTATCAGCAAATGTATGTCCACATCTTGGGCAAACCAACCAAGGCGATACAATTTGTTTAACTTTGCCTTTGGCAATAAACCAAGCAATCAAACCAACTGCCCATGTTGCAAATACCAATCCCCATGCAACATAACCAAAATATTTATTTACTGTGCGGGTCAGGATTTGAACAACCCCAACATTTGATTTTTCCAAATCATTGTAAATCTTGGTTGCCACAGGCCAAGAAGATGGACGCCATGGATAAACATGTTTTATTCCGTAATTAGTCAACAATGTTGTTCCCAATCCACCAGAATTTTTATCCAATTGCTTTTTGATTGCTTCATCAATCATTTTATCAACTTCTGTTTGGGAAACTTTGACCAATTCTTTTTCCACAGAATCTAATTTCTTATTAACCATTTGTGCAACATTATCAACCTTTGCGATATTTTTATCAGCTGTTGCAACTGCTTTGTTGGCACCCTGCACTGCTTTATCTACACCGCCAGTTTTGATACCAAATTTATTTGCCAAACCTGCAACAGCAGAAACTTTTTCTGTTTCCTGTTTAACTTTGTTTGTTTGTTCTTTGGCCTTGGCAGTTGCATCAGTTGCTTTGTTAACGGCACCTTCTGCCATTTTTACTTTTTCAATAGCAACACCAATCGGTTTTTCTAGATTGATTGATTTTTTTATGCCAGCTAACAATTTTTCATATTGTTCTGCTATGTTGCGTTGCAAATCAAAGAACAATGACACAACCATAGATTTTTTAATTGGTCCAGAATAAGTGTTTTTTACATGTAAAGGAAACCATGCTATAAACACCAACCATATTACACTGACAATTGCAAATGTTCGTTTGGTTATCGTTACCACAGATTTTTTCTTGGCGACTGTTTTTTTGCCCCCCATATCAATAACTTCAATTTGTTTTTTGGCCATGTTTGCTCTCCTTTTGTGTTTGTTTTAATTATTCTGTTTTACCAGTATATTTACTGATAAAATCTGTTTTGAATTCTTGAAATCTGCCTTGTTCAATAGATTCACGAATATCACGCATTAAATCTTGATAAAACCATAAATTATGTTGTGATAACAATGTAGCACCCAATATTTCACCACATTTTACCAAATGATGAATATATGCACGTGATAATTTACATGCTGGACATCCGCATTTTTCATCCAATGGTCGTTTATCATCACGGAATTTAGCATTACGCATGTTCATTGTTCCATGTCGTGTAAATGCCTGTGCTGTGCGACCAGCACGTGTTGGCATAACACAATCAAACATGTCAACACCACGTTCAACTGCCCCCAATATATCAAGTGGGGTCCCAACGCCCATCAAATATCTTGGTTTATCAGTTGGTAATAATGGTGTTGTATGTGCAATCATATCAAACATTACTTCCTGTGGTTCGCCTACTGCCAAACCACCAATTGCATAACCATCAAATCCGATTTTTGTCAAAGCTTTTGCGGATTTTTCACGTAAATCTTTGTAATCTGCACCTTGAACGATACCAAATATCCCATAACCATTTCGGTCTATGAAAGCATCTTTGCTGCGTTTTGCCCAACGAGTCACCATATCTACATTTTTTTCTGCACGTTCACGTGTTGTTGGCAAATGCAAACATTCATCTAAAACCATAGTAATATTAGAATCCAGCTGATGTTGAATATGCACAGAATCTTCTGGTCTTAAAAAATGCTTGATTCCACCATCTATATGCGACGTAAATTCTACACCTTCTTCTTTCATTTTAACAAGGTTGGACAAAGACATAACCTGAAATCCACCACTGTCAGTTAAAATTGGACCATGCCAACCACCAAATTTATGTAACCCACCCATTTGTTCAACTAAATCACCACCTGGTCGCATCATTAAATGATAAGTGTTTCCCAATATAACCTGGGTGCCAGTAGCAGCAACTTGATCCATAGTTAATGCTTTGACAGTAGCAGCAGTCCCGACAGCCATAAACGCAGGTGTTTGAAATGTTCCATGTGCTGTTTCAACAGCCCCACGACGTGCGTTACCATCTGTTACAATTAAATTAAATTTTAATGCCATATTTATTTACCCCGATTTTGATTTAACAAACCGTTTAACATGTGGTTTTCACTGGTTTGTATTTTAAAATTATCGTTCCAAATTTGTAGCAAATTATCTTTGTAATCTGCACCATGTGTTAAAATAGATATCGGATTTTCGAAATAACCTCTGGTATATTTAATCACATCTTCTGTTGTGATGTTTTTAACCATTTCTAATTCTTTGTTAAAATCGTACAACACATCGTAATTGCTCCAATATGCAGACAAAGTATTACAGCGTGTTTCACCTGATTCTAAAATTAATTCATTTAAACGTTCTGTTTGTGTTCTAAATCTGTTTAAATCATCATTTGTTACAGGACATGTATTATAAACATTTGCCATTGTTTGTGCCATCAAAGCAGTTACTTTACCAATATTTTCCGGTTCTGTTTGTGTTTCAAAAATCTTTATATTACATCCACCATAAGAAATTTCATCATAATCAATTCCGTAAACCAATCCGTTATTGTACCTTAATACTTTCATCAATTCTTTATTCAAATAATTTTCAAATGTTGAAATAACTGTGTTTTGATAAATGTTTTTATAGGTATCATCATACAACCCTGGCAAACAAATATTGATAGAAACATTTCTGGTGTTACCTGAATGATGTGCATACGAAACAGAATTGTATTTATATTGTTTGTGTTCCACATGATGATTAGACCATTTTGCAAATAAATTATCTAATTTTTTTAACAAAGCATCTTGGTCATATATTTTACCAGAAATACAAATAAAACTGTTCTTAGCAGACATCATTTTCCGTGCATGTTGCACCAGTTGTTCACGTGTAAAAGATTTTAAAATTTGTTCATTACCCAGTGTAACCCGACCATCTGGAACAGATATTCCCAACAAAGATGTTCTGGTAAACTCTGACATTTGTCTTTCAGAATTATCCATTGCACGATGCAATTCGTTTATAATAACTTTGCGTTCGTTGTCTATGGTTGCTTGGTTAAACAAAGCATTGTTTAATTCGTCTGCTAAGACATCTATCAATTTATCTGTATTTTTTGCAAGAATATCACCATAGACTGCCATATATGTCGGAGAAGTCACACCGTTTACACGACCACCATTATTTTCTAGAAATTCTGTGCGTGCTACTTTTGTTGGAAAACGTTCGGTTTCTTTACCAAACATATGTTCACAAAAATGCGTTATACCATATTCTGTTGGTTTTTCATCATATCCACCCGAATTGAAATTAACAGAAACATATACAAGACCAGTATCCATAGCATCTAATATCACTGGTATACCGTTTGATAGATAATATACTTTGGGTGCAAATTGCATTATTCTTCTCCGTTTTTAAATAATAAACAACAATCGCCATAACTAAAAAATCTGTATTTTTCTTCTATGGCATGTTCGTATGCATTTTTCATATTTTCTAATCCTGCAAACGCAGAAACCAACATAAACAAAGTTGATTTTGGCAAATGAAAATTAGTCAGTAATATATCTACAGCCCCAAAATGATACCCCGGTGTAATAAAAATATCCGTTGTTTGACATATTGGCATAACACGTGCATTACATCCAGATAATTTTGCCTGTTGATATGCACTTTCCAAAGTACGTAAAGACGTTGTTCCCACAGCTATAACACGTTTTGCGTTATTGATAATATCCGCCTGTTCTGGTGTAATACAACACCATTCGCTGTGCATTTTATGTTCATTTAAATTTTCTGTTTTCACAGGCATCCATGTACCCGCCCCCACATGTAAAGTAATCTTTACAATTTTTGCGCCGGCTTTTTCAATTTCTGATAATAATTCTGTTGTAAAATGTAATCCTGCTGTTGGTGCCGCCATAGACCCCAATGGTTGTGCATACACAGTTTGATAACGTTCACGATCTTCTGTTTCTTCTTCACGTTTCATATATGGGGGTAATGGCATTTTCCCGTATTTATTCAATACATCAAAAACATTTTCGCAATCAAAATGCAATAACAATCCGCTTTCTTCATCTTTGTCTGTTACGGTTATTTTTGTACCGTCTTGCATATTTAAAACATCACCAACATTGATTTTATTAAATTTCTTGCATAACCCCCACCAATTTTTATCATCAACAGCAGTATGCAAAGTAATTTCATGATTATCAGCAATAAAACGTGCCGGTATTACACGTGAATTATTAAAAACTACAACATCGCCCGGTTTCAAAAAACCTATAAAATCACGAATATGTTTATCTTGCAGACCGTTTTTAACAACCAACATACGAGAAGCATCTCTGTCATGCAACGGATGTGAAGCAATTAATTCATTTGGCAAATCAAAATCAAAATCTGATGTATGTAACATATTTGTTTCTTTATTTAAAATCCAACCCCTGATCTGTGTAATTTTCTGCCACGTTTTCCCAATTTGGTTCTACACGAACAAACAAATGCAAACGTGCATTCACCCCCCATTGATTTTGAATATCATGTCGTGCAGCAGTTCCTATTTTCTTTAATTGTTCGCCACCACGTCCAACAACTATCTTTTTATGTGCTTCATTTTGCACAACTATCTTTTGATATATTTCCAGAACACCATCTTTATCAGTTTCAACTTGTTCTGTCACAACATTGATATGATATGGTAATTCTTGATGAATATATTTATACACTTTTTCACGTGTCAATTCAGACAGATATAACATATCAGGAACATCAGATGCATCTTTGGCTTCAAATAAATATGGAGATTTCGGCATAACATCTGCCAAAGATTTTAACATTTGTTTAACACCATCATTTTTCAAAGCGGAAATCATGAATATTTCTTTAAAATCTGATAGGCCAGATAATTCTGCAACCATTGGTAATAGTTTATTTTTCTCAACAGAATCAATTTTATTCAATGCGACAAATAAATTTTGATGGTTTTTGATTTTTTCACACAAATCACGCACCGTCTGGGTTATACCCTTTTGTGCATCAACCACCAATAAAACAGCATCCGCATCATCCATAGCAGCCATAGCAGCACCAACCATTGCCCTGTCTAATCTGCGTTTCGGATTAAAAACCCCTGGTGTATCAACAAATATTAATTGTTTGTTGCCCACCATTTTAATTGCACGTAATCTGGTCCTAGTTGTTTGTACTTTGTGCGAAACAATAGACACCTTGCGTTCCATAATTTGGTTTATCAAGGTTGATTTGCCGGCATTTGTCGGTCCAATAATTGCTATAAAACCTGAATATGTATTTGTCATAATACAAATTCTAGCAAACCATTTTAAAAAGTGAACAAAAATATTGCAAAATCTGTATAATATGTCATCATAACACCCGAGAGAGACCAACAAAAAGGTAAATGCTATGCAATTAACAGGTCCAGAAATTCTAAATGTAATGAAAAAATCCAATCCTAAAAATCCTTATAAACAGCCCGATATTGTAATAAAACCCTTCTTTAGAAACTGTCTGGGATCTAATAGTTATGATTTACATTTGGCACCAATAATAAAAGTTTATAAATGTACTGTTCCTGCTGGTATGAAAATTGCAATTCCATACAATCCAGACAAAACTGCAACTATGCGTGATTGGTTTGAAAGCGATGTTGCATACGAAAATTATGCAAAATATCCATTGGCATATGATTTATCTAATCCAAGATATACTTTGGATTCTGCCGTAAAAAAAGAAACTGTGGAATACAAGTTGCCTGAAACAGGTGCAATATTGAATCCACGTTTTGGTTATTTAGGCTCGACTATTGAATATACTGAAACATTTAATTTATTTCCTTATATTGATGGAAAATCCAGCACAGGCCGCAATTTCATATCTGTTCATCAAACCGCAGGACGTGGCGATGATGGTTTTTGTGGTAACTGGACATTGGAAATATTGGTTACCCATCCGACAATTGTATATCCAGGTATGCGTATTGGTCAGATATATTATGAACAATTTGTTGGTGATCGTAAACCATATAACGAAAACCCTGCCAGTCATTACAACAATCAACAAACAGCAACGGCTGCCGCACCTGTGCCAATAGACGCACAGATTTTACAATATTTAAAACAACGAGATATGCTGTAAAAAAACAAGGGTCACAATTCAGTGACCCGTTTTTTTATTTATCTAATTTTTTAGTCCATTCATTGTCTGGAAAATTAGTTTTTAACATTTTAGCATAACCATCAGCCTGCTCTGGCAACCCAATTGCAGTATAACATTCTGTTAACCGAAACATAGCTTCTGGTGTCATGACTGTTTCTTGAGCTGTATTTACAACTGATTGCAAACGTCCGATGGCAGAAACCCAGTTTTGTTTTTGCATATCATCACGTGCAGCATACATGACTTTGCCTGCTATATAATTTTTTAAAATCAAGATTTTATTTTCTGCATTTTTGGCATATTCTGAATTTGGAAAACGTTCCACCAATTGTTGAAACTGTTGCAAAGCAAATGCTGACATTTCAGGATCACGACGCACATCACTGACCTGTCTGTAATAATCCATACCACGCAGATACATCATATATGGAACGTCTTTATGACCTGGGTGGAAACGCATATATCTGTCAATTGTTAATATAGAACCTGCAAAATCGTTGTCCAGATATCTTGAATATGCCATCATAACTAACGCATCTGCTGCCCATGGGCTGGCTGGATACTGAGATTCTGCGGTTTGAAATAATTCTGCGGCTTCTTCATAGTTTTTCTTGTTAAATTCTTTGTATGCTTCTTGGTAAATGTCTTCCAATGGACGTTCTGGCACAATTTCTTCGCTACCACCACACGCAGTCAGCATACCCATAATGCATAATAATAAAACAATTTTTTTCATACTTGAATTCCTTTGTATAAACGCAGTATAATTAAACCTGTGAAAAAATAAAAGTAAAAAATGGGTTTGAAATTATGAAACTAGGAAAAAATATATTCGGTGTTGGTGTTATGACCGGAATCAGTCGTATATTCGGCTTTGTTCGTGATATGTTAATTGCACGATTTGTCGGTGCAGGCAGATTATCTGATATATTCTTTGCAGCTTTTAAATTACCTAATCTGTTTCGTGATTTATTAGGCGAAGGTGCACTGTCTGCTATATTTATACCAATGTATACAGATATGAAAAAAGACGAAGGTTTTGCAAAGAACGTATTTTCCTGGTTGATGGTTATATTGTTGGGTTTGACAATAGTCTTTGAAATATTTATGCCTTTGGTGATTTGGGTATTGGCACCAGGTTTTGCAGAAGCCCCAGGAAAAATGCAATTAACTGTTACCATCGCACGTATCATGTTCTTTTATGTCATATTTATATGTGGGGCTGCATTTTTGGCGGCTGTGTTAAATGCACATTCACGTTTTCTGCTGGCTGCTTTTATGCCAGTTATGTTAAATATTATGTTAATTGGTGCTTTGCTGGGTTCTATATGGTATGGAAATCAATATATTTTGTATGTATTGGCTGGAACAGTCGTTATATCCGGAATCATTCAGTTTTTGACCTTATTAGCCAGAATCAGACATAGACATTTTGGATTACGTTTAATAATTCCACATTGGAACAATCAAATCAAAAGTATGTTTAAACGCTTCTGCGTCAGTTTGGTTGGTTCAGGCTTCTATCAAATCACAATAATTGTGGGAACATTGGTTGCCAGTTTTCAATCTGGGGCAGTGTCATGGCTTTATTATGCAGACCGTATTGTTCAATTACCTTTTGCTATGATTGGATTGGCGGTTGGCACAGTTTTAATGTCATCTATATCTAATGCGTTAAGCGAAAAGAATATGCGAAGTGTTTATATACAACAAAATTCTTCTATGCGACGTTCATTGATGTTAATTATACCATGTATGGTTGGTTTGTTTGTATTGGCTGAACCAGTTATTAAATATTTGTTTCAATACGGAGCATGGACATCAGAATCCACACAGGCTGTTGCGTTGGCTATAAAGATTCAATGTTTAGTATTGCCGGCTATGTTGATAAGTCAAATTTACAGTAAAACATTGTATGCCAGCCAAGATGTTAAAACCCCTGTGACAACCAGTATGATTTCTTTGGGTGTTGCAACTGTAATATATCTTGCTTTGTTTAAATTTGTTGGATATTTATCTATTCCAATTGGGGTTGTTATCAGTGGTTATGTCAAAAATTATTTGTTAAGACGTGTATGTTATAAACGTGGTTTGATTAAAACAGATAAAAAGACCATGGTATCTATTACTGTTTTCTTGTTGTTATCTTGTATGCTGGGGGGTGTGTTATATTTAATACCCGTAACCAGTATTTATATGATGGCTGGTTTGATTTGTGGTTTTGCATTTTTATATCTGCCAATTGCGTATATTCTGGACAGACGTTTAATAAAATAAAATTTGCAAGCAACCCTTATTTGTGATATTATATACATTGAGAAAAAAATGGGATTGTCCCATCAAAGGAGGAAATTATGAAAAAATTAATATCTTTGGCGGTATTATCTGCTTTGGTTGCAGGCTGTATGGACGGCGGTTCCGATTATGCTGGCTATGGTTACGAAGGCATGGAAGAAGAACAATTGGCTGTTAATAATGACGCAGGTTTAAATACAGATGCTTATTTAATGGCTGCTGCACCTAAATATTATGTTGGCAGTGCATATAAAATAGAAGATGTTTCGTATATCCCAACAGAAGATTTAGAATATAATCAAACTGGTATAGCGGGAATAATCCCAACAGAATTAAATGGTTCAAAAACCAGTGATGGTGAAATCTTTGATTCCAACCAATTGGTTGCAACAAGTAAAACTTTGCCATTACCATCTATTGTTCGTGTAACTAATCTTGACAATGGTAATGCTGTGGTTGTTCGTGTAAACAATCGTGGTCCATTTGTAAATACTCGTATTATGGATTTATCTGCTGCAGCTGCACAACAAATTGGTTTAAACAGACAAGCAAAAGTTCAAGTTCAAGTTTTGGCACCACAATCGTTGGCTGTTAAAAAGGCAACTTTGGGTGAAACAGATAAAACTGCAACTGAAACTGAAAATCAACCAAAAAACGTAGAAACACCTGTTGCACAACCTGTGGAAACAGTCTCTGGTGATTATACAGTTCAAATTGCAGCTGTATATTCAGAAGATAATGCCAATGCTTTGGCAAAAGAAATGTCACAATACGGGGACGCAGTCGTAGTCAAAGAAGGCGACATGTACAAAGTCCGTTTCAATAATCTGAATGCTCAAAAAGCTCGTCAGATAATTGACAGTTTACGTTCTGACAAAGGCATGGCACCAGGTTTGTTAAAATCTGGTAAATGGGTAAATGCTGACAGCATTTAATCATATTTATATAAATTGATAAAAAAAACCGCCGTTTTGGCGGTTTTTTGCTTGATTTATTCGTATTTATATGCTTAAAATTTGTGGGTAAAGGAATTTATTCATGCGAAACATATGGATTGGGGTTTTGTGTTTGTTATTGACCGCTTGTAACAGCATTTATCTGACACCGAATTCTTTGGACACAAACGCACTGATATATACACCACGTGGCGGGTTTACTATACAACGCTCAATAAAACAGGTTATGGACGAACGTGGATACAAAACACATTCAGGGGTTCTAAAATCAGTAAAAGAGAAAAATAGAAAAGATAGTGACGTTTACATCCTTACAAAGGATATCAGGTATGCCGTTCGCATGCAAGAACGTAAAGAAATATTAAGACCTTTATGGTGTATGTTTAATGGATTTTGGTGGTGGAATTTTGAAATATCAATATCAGACAGAAAAATTGGCAAAGAAATAATGTCTTGGCGTGGTCGTGGTTGTCAAAACAGCACTTTACGTAAATTAAATGCTATATTAGACGAATTAGAAATGAAGACCCCCGAACCGCAAACATCGCAAAAAATTCGTTATACAAAGCCGAAAACCTGTGATGTGCCTGATATCATAATCCAATCAGATAACTAAAAAAACCGCCTGCTGTTTTGGTCGCAGGCGATATATTTTTGATTATATTTTTAACGTCCTCTGATTACTTCAAAGACATTATTTATCAGATTACACGCACCGTTTTTATTTAATGTTTCTTCATCAGTAACAAAATCAATATTATAAGCACGTGCATAATCACATTGAAAACGAATATGTTTTTCGCCATTTTCACCATCTGCGACATAATACACCACAGAACCACAAGGTGGTAAATGCTTTTGGATTTTTAAACCATCTTCTAATTCTATATCATATATTGTATTTTGAGCTGTTTTATACACATAACATTTTTTGTAGTTCTGTTTGCCATATTTGTCGCGCATGATTTTTCTGGCATTTACGTGTGCACAACCTTCGTAATCAACATGATAAGAAACATCAGACATGTTTTCTGGCAAAGGACACCCATCTTTTACTTCCTGATTTTCCGCACGAACAGGTGCAAAAGCCGCTGTCATAGACATTAAAGTCAAACCAGCTGCAATTTTTTTGCCGGATACTAATGCATATTTCAAAAAATTTTTAATTTCTTGTGTCATTTTTTGTTTTCCTTGTTAATGCTTAAACCTAGCGAGTTCTATTCATAGCTTCAAAAACTTCCTTGATAGCTTCACAAGCACCCTTTTGTTTCATAACAGATTTGCTGACTGCAAATTTCACATTATAAAAACGTGTTTGTTCACATTGAAAATGAACGCTGTCATATTTATCACCAGTCAGCACAAAATACTTTACAGACTGACATGACGGCATGTTTTTTTCTATTATTATAGAACTTTCGTCTTGTGCAGGCACTTTCCATTTGGTTGATTTGCTGTTTCCAGCAACGTCAGACACATCACACGTCTCGTACTGTTGTTTACCGTATTTTTCAGTCAAAATTTTTTCTGCATCAACTTTATCTGTATCAAAATTAATACGACCATTAACTTTGATTTCTTCTGCATGAACAGGTTCAGCAACAGCCACCAAAGTTAACAAAGTCAACCCAACAACCGTTTTTGAACGGTTAACCAGTGAGTATTTCAATAAATTTTTTATATTTTGTATCATTATATCGGTCCTGTATTATTAAAGTTAAACTAGATATAATACAAAAATACAAAAATGTCAAGTAAAAAAACAAAAAAACACCCGCCAAGACGGCGGGAGATTGTTTGAATTGATTGTTTTTAATCTTTTGTTGTGTATTCACAAAAACCTTCGTTTGTATCACAACGTGTAACAATGCCTTCGCTGATAAAATATCCCTGGGCATGCAAACATGCTGGACAAACCTTTGGTGCCTCTGTTCCAATGTGCCAATTACCACAATTTGTGCAACGCCACATCACGATTTTATCAGATTTAAACAAAGTTCCGTTTTCAATAGCTTCCGCTAAGGCACGAAATCTGGATTCATGATAACGTTCCGCATATCCAATATTTTTTAACACTTCTGCAATAGCAGTAAAACCTTCTTGGGCAGCAATTTGGGCGAATTTTGGATACATGTCAGTATTTTCTTCGTGTTCGCCATATGCGGCAGCCTGTAAATTTTCCAATGTTGTGCCGATTTTACCAGCTGGAAATGCGGCAGTAATTTCCAATGCACCACCTTCTAGATATTGAAACAAACGTTCTGCATGTTCTTTTTCTTGGTCAGCTGTTTCCAAAAAGATTTTAGAAATTGCTTCAAAGCCTTCTTTTTTAGCCTGTGATGCAAAGAAAGTATAACGATTGCGTGCCTGAGATTCCCCAGCAAATGCAATCAATATATTTTTTTCTGTTTGTGTTCCTTTTAACGATACCATTTTATTTCTCCTTTATCATCTAAAAGTCATAAATATTTTAGCAGAAAACCAGCAAAAAGCAAACCAATTTATTTTGATTTATGGAATGTTTTGCGTTCTGCTGCATGAATTAAATCTATATTTTTATCAAACAATGCAATACCCAAAAATGCCCTGGCCTGTTCCAGTGTTGAACCATAGGCCCACAATGGACCATTATCTGTATCATATTTTGCAACAACACAATCTGGATCCATACTGCTGTATAACCCATAACAATTATTACCAACTGTGGCTGCTGTATAATATTCAAACAAATTTTTTTCTTGTTTATCTATTTTATTCAACAAAATAAATTCTTTACCACGCACAATCTGAATTTTTTCATCAAAGTCTCTCTGAACACGCCATAATCCAGCGATAAAATCTACTCTTTCAAAAGGTAAATCTATTAATTTATATTGTTTGTTCTCACAATCAATGGCATACACACCACCAACTACGCCACAATCCCAAAGTTTTCTTTTTTCTTGTTCTGTTTTATATGCTGTTACTAATCTGTTACACTTAAACATTTGAACCCGCCATACTCCATCAATAAAATCTACGCATTCAAATGGTATTTCTTTTAATTTGTATTTCTTGCCATTCTCATCTATAGCATACACACCATCAGCAACGCCAATATTCCAAAGTTTTCTTTTTTCTTGTTCTGTTGCATATGCAGTTACCAGACTATTAAGCTTAAACATTTTCCGTTTCCTTTATCTTTTTTTCAATGGCATTTATCAATTTATCTATACCCAAATGCCCAGCTGCACTTATCATTACAATTATCGGCTTTTTCCGACGTCCAAACGATTTTTCAAATGCCGATAACCGTTCATACATTTCTTCTTCATCCAACATATCTATTTTGTTGATAACCACAATTTCTGGTTTTTTGGTCAGATTACCACCATAAGAATCCATTTCATGACGAATTGCTTTATATCTGCTGCCCCAGTCATTTTCAGAACCATCTATGACATGTAAAATCAATCTGGTGCGTTCAGCATGTCCAAGAAATCTGTCACCCAGTCCAACACCAGTATGTGCACCTTCTATTAAACCAGGCAAATCAACCATCACATATTCATGTTCGTGTGCATACATAACCCCCAATTGCGGATTTGTTGTAGTAAATGGATAATTCGCAATTTTCGGATGTGCAGACGTTACCACAGACAGCAACGTAGATTTACCCGCATTTGGAAAACCAACCAAACCAATATCTGCAATCAACTTTAAACGCAACACAACCGTCCGTTCTTCACCTGGCAAACCATCGTTAGCCTGACGTGGAGCACGATTTGTTGGGCTTTTAAAATGCAAATTACCCCATCCACCGTTACCACCACGTACAGCCAGGTATTCCATGCCATCTTGGTTTAAATCCGCATATTCAATTTCTTCATTTTCAGATAAAATTACGGTTCCTGTGGGTACAGGCAAATATAGAGTTTCCCCAGAATATCCAGTTCGCATTTTACCCATACCATTTTGTCCACGTTGTGCGACAAATTTAGTTTTAAATCTGTAATCTATCAAAGTATTTACATTTGGCACAGCCACAAACACAACATCACCACCACGACCACCATCACCACCGTTCGGTCCACCAAATTCAATATATTTTTCACGTCTGAACGAAGCAGCACCATCACCGCCATCGCCAGCTTTAATATAAATTTTTGCTTTATCTAAGAATTTCATTTTGTTATTTCCATTTGTATACACTTCCATTATAACTTAAAAACTTGCAATTTCCAGTATGAATATTTATAATGTGTATTGCCATGTAAATGGTGATGATTCTGAAATCGTTGCAGAATAGTCGTTTTGGACTGGGGGGCGGTACCCCACAGCTCCACCATATTAGAAACATTATGGGGCTGACATAGTTTCGACAGACGAAATAAAAGCAAACCGATTGAATCCGACGTGGTTGTCGTAAAAAACTAACTAAAAACTGAATGGCGATAGAATCGCTGCGAACGACAATGTTCGCCTTGCAATGGCTGCCTAAGATGGCATTTGAAATATGTTGACAATTGTTGATATATTTCGTTTTAGCTTTTGCGGGGTTGTCGGGTACCTGGCACCAGAAACCCGACACTGTTTGACAGAATAAAAAAAATAATAAAAGGAAAAAATTATGTTCGGAAAAATTAAAAAAATATTTTTTACAGGTGTGTTCGGTGTTTTATATATTTCTTATATCGCACAATTTGTTTATGTGTTGGCATTTTTGAACAACATGGAACACCAGGTTTATGGTTTGGCTTTGTTGGCGTTGGAATGGTTGGTTTTGATTGCTGCCAGATATTTATCAAAAAAATCCAGCAATACAGCTCAACAATTTAACAATGGATTTCGTCGTCGTTAATAATAAACATGACAAAATTTAAATCTCTTGATGATCATCAAGAGATTTTTTTATAACTTGAAAAACAAATAAAATATTCTATATTTATTTTGTTATGAAAGAATATATTTTACCAGTTCGTGATTTAGTTGTACATCCGGGCCTGACGGTGCCGGTGTATGTTGACAATCCGATGTCGGTTGCATGTATAGAAGCTGCAACCCAGAATAATCAAAAATTAGTTTTATGCCCACAACATGCTTGGGCATATCCAGCCAGCACAGATGATTTGTTTACAACAGGAACTATTGGTTCTATTGCACAAGTTTTACACATGCCTGATGGTGCAATACATGCAGTTGTTAGAACAAGTGACGTTGTAGATTTATCTGATATCACCGTCACAAACGGAATATTTACAGCAACCGTAACCCCTGTTGAAATACTAGATGATTCTGATTTTGAACAAACCGTAGCATTGCGTGATAAACTGGCAGATACAATGCGTGCCTTGTCTGGTCGTCATAAATTTAAAATGGAAAAGCTGCGTGCAATTATGCAAAATTATCCTTTGCCGGCTTTTGTTGATTCTGTAATTCAGATGGCAGACATAGATACAGACGTTGCAGTTAAAATATTAAAAATGAAAACTTGGCATGAAAAATTGATGGCATTACTGGAACAAGTTATGCTGTTGATTGAAACAGAAAAAATAGAGGACAATATAAACCGCCGTGTGCAAACCCAGATGGAAAACGGACAACGTCAGGCTATTTTACAAGAAAAAATGCGTGCTATTCAAAAAGAAATGGGCGAAGATGACGAAGAAACCAGTATTATTGGTTTACGCAAGAAAATAGAACAATCCGCAATGCCAGCAGACGCAAAAGAAAAAGCTATGTCTGAATTAAAACGCATGCGTGCTATGTCCCCTATGTCTCAGGAAGGTGGCCTGTTAAAGACTTATCTGGACGAATTGTTATCTATGCCATGGGGCAAAGCCGATAATACCCCCATTGATTTACACCAAGCCAGAGAAACTCTGAACAGTGAACACTCTGGAATGACACCTGTCAAAGAACGCATTCTGGAACATATCGCTGTAATGAAAAAAACCGGTAAAAACCGTGGCAGTATTTTATGTTTTGTCGGTGCACCTGGGGTTGGTAAAACTTCTTTGTGTAAATCTATTGCAAATGCATTAGGCCGTAAGTATTGCAGAATTTCTTTGGGTGGTATTTCTGACGAATCACATTTTCGTGGTCACAGAAAAACATATATTGGTGCACAGTGTGGACGCATTATGGACGCATTGAAAAGATGCAAATCTAATAATCCTGTGATTGTATTGGATGAAATAGATAAAATGGGACGTGATTGGCGTGGTGACCCAGAATCTGCTTTGTTGGAAATATTGGATCCAGAACAAAATAAATCTTTTCGTGACCATTATTTAGAGGTTGATTTTGATTTATCAAATATTCTGTTTATTGCGACTTCTAATTCTTTAAATATGTCTTCCGCATTAAAAGACCGTATGGAAATTATTGAAATTCCAGGATATACAGAACAAGAAAAACTACAAATTGCACGTGAACATTTATTGAAACGTGCCGTTGCTGACACTGGATGGAACATAGATAATATCGTTATATCAGATGATGCTATTTTACACATCATTCGTAATTATACATCTGAACAAGGTGTTCGTGAATTACAACGTGAAATATCTTCCGTGTTACGTCGCTGTTTATTAGAAAATGATGGTGAAGATATCAAAACTGATTTTACAATCACCAAAATTGATGAATTATTATCTGTTCACCAAAACATGAATCACCCAGGCAAAATAGGATTCAGTGCAAGAATATAAAACACAAAGGTTAAACACGATGATTTTAATTATAAACACCGCAAATAATAGTGTAGAATTAGTTCTGGATGATAAATACACACGCATAGATGCAGCAAAACAATCAACTGCTCTACCGTCTGCTGTGATGGATTTTCTGAATCAAAACAATGTTAAACCACAAGATTTGACTGCAATTGGTGTAATAGTTGGTCCTGGCAGTTTTACTGGTATTCGTATGGGGATTGCATATGCTAAGGGTTTAGGTTTGGGATTAAATATACCTGTTGTACCAGTTAATATATTTGAATTGTATCTGCACAATACACCTGATGCTTGTGTGGCACTGGATTCAGGTCGTGGTGATTTCTTTGTTGGTGCAAAAAATTTAGAACCATGTGTTATGGATATAGACACACTGGAAAGTTTTCAGATGAAATATCCACAAACCGTTGGTCATAAACCGTTTAATTTACTGGATGCAAAAACAATTGTTGAAAATAAAATAAAAGGTGGGGATTTACAACCTGCGATACCAATGTATTTAAGACCAAGTTATGCCGAAAAATAATGTTTGATGAAATTGCAAATCTTCATAAATTATGTTTCCCGAACAAACCATGGTCGGCATCTGATTTTGCAGATTTAAAAAAATCCGGATGCGAAATTATTGCTTCTCAAAATGGTTTTATTGTGTACAGATGTGTCGCTGACGAAGCAGAAATTATAACAATTGGTGTGGCACCCGCTGCACGCAGAAACGGCATAGGTTCTGCTATGCTTTGTATAATTGAAAAAAACATTAAAAATCAAGGGGTTAAAAAAATATTTTTAGAAGTGGCTTCAACAAACATTGCCGGCCAAAAATTATACGAAAACAACGGATATAAAGTGATCGGAATTCGTCCAAAATACTATGATGGTGTGGACGCAATTTTAATGGCAAAGGATTTATAATTTATCGTTCACAAAATCCAATATCCGTTTATCAAAAATAACATCTTTTTGTTGCAGCGGTTTAACAATATGCATATCTTTCGCATTTCTTGTTCGTGACAAAGCAACATAAGTTTGTCCATGTGCAAACGCACCACGCGAAATATCTATGACAACTTTGCTTAATGTTTTACCTTGGGATTTATGCATCGTCATCGCATACCCCAGTGCCAATGGAAATTGTTTATAACTGCCAATTTCATTTTCAACTATTCTGTCATTTTCATCACGAGAATACTCTATTTTTTCCCACTTTTCAGGCTTTACAACAACCAAATTGTTTGTATTGTCATCTAATAACTGAATCAATATTTCTTTTGTTCCCAATTTTTCTACTATCCCCATCGAACCATTATGCCATTTATCACTGTTTTTGACAAACATAACCAAAGCACCCTGCTTTAAACACAATTCCATAGGTGCAGGAACATCATTAGCATTAAATTGCCCAGCCAAAACACCAATATATTTCATTTCCGGTGCACATATTTGATTCAGACGTTCCGTATTTATACGTTCCGCTATGGCCCGAAACGGCGTTATAATAACAGCATTTTTACGTACATTTTCATCTTCTATGCGACATGCATTAAAAAAATCCAAAGCACCAGTATCATTATCACGCAAACGCACCAGATTTTGCAACAAATCCGTATCAGATTGGCGATAAACCATATTAAAATCATATTTAATAAACTTTGTCTGTTTATAAACATTAGCATCAAAAAAATACGCATTTGTATAACCGTAAGCCTGTTGATAATATTGTTCTGCATCACGAGTTATCACAGGTGGCAATTGAAACATATCACCAATTGCAACAATCTGAATACCACCGAATGGTTCATTATTATGGCGTGCAGCACGAGCCAAAATATCAATTGCATCCAACAAATCTGGAGCTACCATAGAGATTTCATCAATCACTAACACATCTGTTGCATTTAATATATTTCTGGGCTTAGCCTTTAATTTCAATAATTCTGGCATAATAAAATCACGTGGTTGAATTTGAAACAAAGAATGAATTGTCTGTCCACCTATGTTCAACGCAGAAACAGCCGTTGGACACACACACACAATACGTTTGGTTGATGCAGATTTTAAATACTGAACAAAAGTAGATTTGCCAGTTCCAGCCTGTCCCAAAATCAAAATATTAGAATACGTACGTTCTATTGTATTAAACGCATCCATCTGGGTTTTATTTAATATCGGAATCATACCAGCCATGCTGGCATATTTGCATAATTTAACATAAAAAGCAAGACATGTTCATTTTTAGCTTGCAACACAACAAAAAAAATATATAATTGCTTTTGCTGTGGGTTAGTAGCTCAGTTGGTTAGAGCGGAGCGCTCATAACGCTTTGGTCGTGGGTTCGAGTCCTACCTAACCCACCACACAT
>CAJONJ010000029.1 GCA_905236005.1 uncultured Alphaproteobacteria bacterium | reverse complement strand
TTTGGAAGCTGTTTCCCAAGGATCTTCTTCCAATTGTTTTGCACCCAAAGAAATACGATGAGATTCTGGATCAAATTGAATAACTTTTACTTTGATTTTTTCACCAACATGAACTAATTCACGTGGGTGGTTAATACGTTTCCAAGACAAATCTGTTACGTGTAACAAACCATCTACACCGCCTAAATCAACAAACACACCATAATCTGTGATGTTTTTGACTGTTCCTTCTATTACTGCACCCAAAGAAATGTTTTTCATTGCTTCTTTTTGTGCTGCTGCAATAGTGTCAGCCTGGATTGCACGACGTGATACAATTGCGTTTGTACGCAAAGCATCCATTTTTAATACACGGAATTTGTCTTTTAAACCAATCAAAGATTTTGCATCACGTACAGGTTTATGATCAACCTGAGATGATGGCATAAATGCGAATACACCGTTGATGTCCACTGTGTAACCACCACGAACAACGTCAATAATGGTTCCTTCTGGGTCAATACCTTCTGCAACGGTTTTTTCCAAATCTTTCCATGCTTTTTCAGCACGTGCTTTGGTGTATGATAATACTGCTGTTCCTTCACGAGATTCATAACGTTCAACAAAAACATCAATGATATCACCAACAGATGGGACAGATGCACCGAATTCTTTTAATGGAATACGGCCTTCGGATTTCAAGCCAACGTCAACCATAGCAAAATCACCACGGATGTCTTTGACTGTTCCTTTTGTAGCATAACCCTGCAAAGTTTCTTGTGAACCATAGTTTTTATCAAACAATTGGACGAAATCTTCGCCTGCTACTGGGTTAAATAAATCTTTGGATAAATCTTTCATAAGAATTTTAAACAAAGCTTGCCATCGTCATTATGTCTTGTAAAAAAGACGAGGTCTTGTGGGGTTAATCGGATTGAAATCATGCCCACCCATGAAATCTGGACCATTATATATTGAAAAAATACAGAAATCAAGTGAAAATGAACAAAAAACCGCCCAAATGGGCGGATTGGTTATCTTGCTACTTCACCAGATAATTTTTCATGATGAACGTAATTTTTTAAATTAAATCCATCTTTTGCATGCCATTTGAATATACCCTGCCAATTTGTATCTGGAATTTCTACTGTTGGCAAAGGATATGGTTTGCGTGATAATTGTTCTTTGACCTGGGGAATATGATTGTCATAAATATGAACATCGTGTAATTCACCTTTTAATATTCCTGGTTCAAGACCTGTTTCTTTGGCATACAGCATCAGCAACAATGCATATGATGCTATATTGTATGGAATTCCAAGAAACATATCACAAGACCTTTGGGTCCATATAAGATTTAATTTTCCGTTGTTGACCAAAAGATGATGCATTATATGACAAGGTGGTAATGCCATTTGCTTTTCATCAACTGGGTTCCAAGCACTTACAATAATGCGACGGTTCGTAGGATCTTTTTTGATCGTTTCAATTGCATTTGTCATTTGATCAATACCAGGTTTATCAAAATCATAGTTTTTTGTTGGATTGTTAACATCAAATTGGTATTGACTACCAAAATAACGCCATTGCCAACCATAAATTGGGCCTAAATCACGACATGATGATGCGATAATTCCTTGTAAAGTTTTCTTAAAATCGTCCGTAAGATTAAAACAAGGATCATGTAATACTTTGTAGTATGTTTCGTTGAACACTGGTTCCCAAACAGTTGGATTTGACCATTCATCCCAAATATGACATCCCCTGTCTTGTAACCATTTTTTATCGGTATATCCGTTGATAAAAAATTCGAGTTCGGTGGCGATATTTTTTAATCCCATTTTTTTGGTTGTAACCAAAGGAAAACCTTTTGACATATCGTGTTCAAAAGTTGCGCCATATGGCATACGAACAGTTTTTATACCTGTGCGATTATCTGCCAATATTCCATTAGTTAAACAATCATTTAAAATATCAAGATATGCTTTCATTATATAACTCCTTTCGTGATTAAAATTATAGAAAAAAAGTCTTCGCCACGCAACAGAAAAACCGCCAAAAATGGCGGTTTGTATTCCTAGAAATTAAAGGCATTTTTAACGAACAGATGCCTGTTTGAATAATTCATCAGCAGGAACAGATTTTTCTTTCTGTTTGACATGTGTTAACATGGCATCCAAAGATTTTCTTTCAAACAGCATGCCACGCAACATAGCAACTGCGTTTTGATTTTTGTTATAAAATTCAAAAATCTGTTTTGGATCTGGATAACGTGATGCCTCTGCCCAGATAGCCTGTTGTAAATCGTCACGGGTTACGTCAACTTTGTTTTGAGTTCCCCATTCTGCTAAGATTAAGCCTAATTTAACACGACGTTCTGCATCTTTGCGTTCTTGTTTTTCATCCCATTTACAATCTTTGCATTTACCGTCTTTGTGTTCACAATGTTCATGTTGGGCATCGTGTTCTTGCTTTGCCATATTGTATTCTTGTTCAACCAAAGTTTCTGGTAAATTCATTTTGACTTTGTCTGCCAAGATGTCCAATAATTCGTTACGCATATCACGTTGTGCAGCTTCATCATATTGACCAGAAATGATTGTGCGAATATGTTCTTTTAATTTTTCCACAGATTCTTGACCAACCTGCTTAGCTAATTCGTCGTTCAGTTCTGGTAAAATATGTTTGCGAACTTCGTGAACTTTGACTTCAAATTTAGCATCTTTGCCAGCCAAATTTTTAGCATGATATTCTTTTGGAAATTTTACATTTACATCAAATTCGTCACCCGTTTTGTGACCAATAATTTGGTCTTCAAATCCAGGAATAAAGGAACCAGAACCCAGAATCAAATGATGTTTCTTTGCTTCGCCACCTTCAAAGGCAACACCATCCATAAAGCCTTTGAAATCAATTACAGCAACATCACCGTCTTTTGCTTTATATTTTTCGTCTTGTTTTTCAGCTGTGCTGCGAGCTTTACGAATGTTTTCCAAAGCTGTTGTAACTTCTTTTTCATCCAGTTTAGCAACTTTTTTGGTTACAGTGATTTTTTCCAAATCAATTTCAGGCAACGTTGGCAAAATATCAAATTCCATAGAATATTCAACATCTTTGCCCATTTCCCAACCAGACAAATCAGTCTTTGGTGCACCAGCAAGGCGAATTTTTTTATCTTTGACATAGGCGTCTAAATCTTGGTTTAAAGCTTTATCAATTGCTTCGCCATATGCAGAAACATTGTATTTTTGACGTAAAACAGATAATGGAACATGTCCAGGTCTGAAACCAGCCATTTTAATGGTTTTACCATGTTCCGTCAGCACTTCGTCTGCCATTTTTTGTAAGTCATCAGCAGCGATTTTACCGTTTACAGAATAATGTAAATCTTTGATTTTGTCTTTTGTAATCATAATTCATTCCTTTGATAAATAAATTGCACTGGATTATACACGCAAATTTTCCAAAACGCAACATAAAGATTTGTTCTTGCGAATTTTTACTGGTGATATATGATTTATATGATTATAAGATCTCATTTATTATGAAAACACCAAAACATTAGATAAACAAAAACCGCCAAAATGGCGGTTTTTGTATTGTTCTGTGCAAATTAACGTTTGCTGAACTGAGTAGAACGACGAGCTTTGTGGAAACCATAGTGTTTACGTTCTACAACACGACTATCACGTGTCAAGAATCCTGCGGATTTCAAAGCCGCACGTAATTCTGGTTCTGCTTTTTCCAATGCTTTGGAAATACCGTGTTTGACTGCACCAGCCTGACCTGATAAACCACCACCAGTTACCATAGCAATAACGTCATACGAACCTTCGCGTTTTGTAACAGTAAATGGTTGAACCAAAATCATTTGTAACACAGCACGTTTGAAATATTTTGTCATTTCTATACCGTTAACTGTGATGTTACCCTTGCCTGGCATCAAATAAACACGTGCAATAGAATCTTTACGTTTTCCTGTTGCATAAGTTGCACCAGATAAATTAGCCGCCACTGTTGCTACTTTTACAGCTTTTTCAACAGTTGCTTTTTTTGCTGGGGCTGCTTTTTTTGTTGTTGTCTTGGCAGCTGGTTTTTTTGCTGCTGTTTTCTTTGTTTCTGTCATTATTCGCCCCTTTTGTTTTTACGGTTTAAACCACCGAAATCAATAACGATTGGGTTTTGTGCTGCGTGTTTGTGTTCTGCACCAGCATAAACATGTAATTTTGTTAAACGTTTATTAGCCAACGCAACAGCTGTGCGACGACCCATCATACGTTTTACTGCATTTGTAATCAATTTTTCTGGTTTTTCAGAACGCATTTGACCCAAAGTTCTTTCTTTGGTGCTGCCTGTCCATAATGAATGCCAAAAGAATTTTGTTTTATCTGCCTTGTGACCAGTCAAAGCCACTTTGTCAGCATTGATGATAATAACATGGTCGCCACAATCCATATTAGGTGTCCATGTTGGTTTGTTTTTGCCACGCAGAATATTAGCGGTAAATACAGCCAATCTTCCCAATGTGCAATTTGTTGCGTCAATCAGATACCATTTGGCTTCTAATTCGCATTTTTTTAACGATTTTGTCGTTGCCATTGTTTTTTACCTTTTGTGTTGTTAAAAATTAACGTGCGTATTATGTCGCAAATACGCACAAATGTCAAGAAAAATCAATATGGTAACATAATACCATATATTTACATTTCGCTTGGTATTTCTAATCCCATTAAATTTATGGCTGTGGCCAGTGTATCAAATGTCATTTTGGATATATACAGCCGCCCTGCTTTTATTTCTGGATTGATATCGTCACGTAATATTGGGCAGTTGTGATAAAAATTGTTCGCCAATTGACATAAATCGTACGTATAATTAGCCAACATATCAGGAGCCCTGTTTTCAAATGCATTTAATATCATGTGTTCAAAATCCATAATTTGTATCAGTAAATTACGTTCTTCTGTTGTTAAATTGTGATGTTCTGGTTTTGTTATCTTTACATCATTTGAACGGTTTAATACAGATTGTAATCTGACAGCTGTATATAAAATGTATGGACCTGTGCGTCCTTCAAAACTGGTTATCGCATTTACATCAAATATATAATCAGATTTTACATCGTGTATTAAATCGTTAAATTTAACTGCGGATAAAGCAATTTGCTGAATAATTTTATCATTTAAATGTTTTTTTGATTCGGCAACACGTTCTTGTACAGCTGTTTCTGCTGTGTCTAAAATGTCTGATAAACTAGCAACATCTCCGTCACGTGTTTTAAATGGTTTTCCATCTTTGCCTGTGATAGTTCCAAATCCAACATGTGTTAATTTAGCTGTTGTGATATTTGCTATTTTTACGGCACGAAACAGCTGTTCAAAATGTAAAGTTTGACGTGAATCAGTAAAATAAATAATTTCATCTGGTTTATCAGTTTTATTTCTGTAATAAATAGCAGCTAAATCCGCAGCAGCATAACTGTTTGCACCAGTGTTAGTTTTGAAAATCAATGGTGGCATTGGTGCATTATCATTATCGTTACGGACGTTTATCACCAAAGCACCATCAGATTGTTCCAGTATTTTGGTGTTTTCTAATATTTTTTGTGTTTCAGGTATATATTCAGATACACCACGTTCGCCCATTATGGAATCAAATGGTAACACATTTAATCTTTGCACAGTTTCATTCATTTGTGACATTGATATAGGTATAAATTCATTATAAATTTTGGTGTATTCTTTATTACCGCTTTGTAATTGTGCTGTTATTTCACGTGCGTTATTTAACCAAGATTCATCTTCTTTGGCACGTGCAGTTGATGCAGGATAAATTTTATTAAATTCATTTGCGTTTTTGGGCATACCGTATTCAAGAATCCATGCGATAATCAATCCCATTGGTCGTCCCCAATCGCCAACATGGTTGTAAAGTTTAGTATTGTGTCCAACGAATTTAGCAATACGATTAAATGTATCCCCAACAACAATTGGACGTAAATGACCAATGTGCAAAGCTTTACCGATATTATAACTGCCGTAATCTAAATCCAAATTTAATGTATGTTGTGTGGCAATATGTTCTGGTGCATGTGCATTATTCAGGATAAAATCATCTTTGATTTTTAAATTTATAAAACCTGGTCCTGCCACAGTAACATTTTCTATAAAATTTAGTTCTTGTAATTTTGGAACAATTTCATTAGCTAATTCATGCGGATTTTTGCCTGCCGCTTTGGCACCAACCATAGCAGCATTTGTTGCGAAATCCCCAAAATCACGATTTTTAGGTGTTTCTAGACCGACATCAAATCCTAGGATTTTGTTTATTTCATCAGAT
Organism: uncultured Alphaproteobacteria bacterium; assembly: GCA_905236005.1. GTDB lineage: Bacteria > Pseudomonadota > Alphaproteobacteria > Rs-D84 > Rs-D84 > Enterousia. The sequence goes on along the minus strand of CAJONJ010000029.1, from coordinate 8,430 downwards.
ACATATTTATACAGATTCATTACAGAAAACCTTCGGTTTTTATATTACAAAGGCAGAACAATACGGACTTTTAATCCGCCCAAGTCGCTATTTTCTAAAAATATTTGACCACCATGATTTTCAATGGCTGTTTGTGCTATTGATAATCCCAGCCCTGTTCCACCAGTCGTTTCGTTACGTGATTCATCTAGACGGACAAAAGGTTGCAAAGCCAGTGCTTTTTTGTCATCAGGAATACCAGGCCCATCATCTTCTATGATAACTGTTACAGAATCTTCTGAATCAATTTCTGAAATTTTAATTTGTTTTTTCGCATATCTTGCAGCATTTTCAATGATGTTTGTAAATGCACTGGTTAATGCGTTTGGTCGTGCATAAAATTGAACCGGATTATCGGGCAAATCCAAGATAATTTTTTTATCTGGTGCAGCATCTCGTGCAATACGAGTTAACGTAGCTGGTAATTCAGTTGTTTGCTCTATTTCTGGAACTTCGCCACGAGCAAAAGCTAAATAACCATTTATCATTTCAGACATTCGGTCTATGTTGTGCAACAAATCTTCTTTGGTTGCAGAATCTGTTTCAACAGCTAGACGCATACGAGTCAAAGGTGTTTTTAAATCATGACCAACAGCATTTAACATATCTGTTCGGGTTTTATTATATCTGTTTAAACGGTCTTTCATAGTTATCATTGCAGCAGCAGCTTCACGGATTTCCTCAGAACCACTGGGTTGAAAACCTGGAGCATCCATACCACGGCCAAATTTATTTGCAGCTTTGGCAATACGGCGAATACTGCGTGTATGAAAAATTACAAATGGGGTTACCAACACGGATACAATCAAAATAGAACCAATTAACCAAATCAAAAATACTTCGGTACTGGTTGAATATATGCGATACATAGATGTACCAAAAGTTGCTATTTTTCCGTCTTTTGTTGGAATATCAACAAATAATAAACGTTTTGATCTGTCTACGTAAATATTGGCGGGTTGTTTCAGGCTGTTTTGCAAATCTTTTGCCAATTGCCCTGCTTCTCTGGATGAATTATCGTTTTTGGCGGGTCTTTTTAATTGGCTGTTTATAGTAACATTTATCCCGATGTCTTTGGCCAACATTTTTACAGAATAATCATCACCTTTGTCTAAAAAATGCATCATTGTTGTTATTTCGCCAGATAGTGTGCGGGCCAAAGTATTATGAACACGACGCCAATGATTGCCAAAAAACGCATTAGCTACAATCAATTCAGCGATAATCAATGGCAATAAAACCATCAATATGGTTCGCCATAAAAAACTGCGAGGTATCAATCTCATATTTATTTACCGTTTTTAGTTATTATTTTGTAACCTATTCCACGAACAGTTACAATATCTATGTCTGATGATACACTATTTATTTTATTACGCAAGCGTTTTGCAACCATAGGGGTTGCAGAAACTATGTTGCCCATCGGATTAATCAAATTTTGTAGTAATTTTTTTTCTTCGCTAGATAATGCTAACAAGGTGTTTGTAGAGTTTGTTTTAATGAAAAATTCATCATCTCGTATAATCAAACCGTGCGGCAATACGTTCTGAGGTTTTGTTGGTTTTGTATAGTTTGTGATATTATTTAAACGCAAAATTAATTCTTGTAATTTAAATGGTTTAGCCAAATAATCATTTGCACCACCTGATAAACCATCTATTGCGTTTTCTGGTCCAGACAAGGCCGTCAACATAATTACAGGGGTTTTATTGCCAGATGCACGCATTTGTTTTAAAAATGACAATCCGTCCTGTCCCCCAAGCATTCTGTCTAAAACCATAGCATCTACTGAAATTCGGGTTAAAATTTCTGATGCTGTTTCAGCAGATTCTGCACAAACAACGTTAAAATCGTTTCTCCGTAACCCCGTTGCAAGTGTATTACGCAACATTGTATCATCATCAACAACCAGTATAGTTTTATTCATTTTTTATATTTTTTTAGTCGTCTAAGGCATCAACCGCATATTCACCAGGTTTGATAGTGTGTCCGGTATCACCTGTATCGTCTTGAAACATTTTTGTTCTGAAATGTTTGCCATTTGTTGTAAATTCTGTTTTGAACACCATGTACCCAGTTCTGCTGCCAATGGTTGGTCCCTGCATTCCCAAAGAATAATAACCACCGATTAAGCCATAATCCAAATCAATATAGTCAATATTTAATAATAATGATACATTTGACATGCCATCACTGGTCATATTGCAAGCAAATTCACGATTTGTCAGTGTTGCTTGGGAATTATTCGGAACAGAAATATCCATAATTGTTGGTTCGCACATACGCTGTATCCCGTTCACAACAAATTCATAAGTCATCGTTACAGTCGCACGTGATAACCCTGTAGACAGATTTACCTGGGATATAGTAGCCTTTGGTATTTTGACCAATGCATTTGCAATACCCGCACGAACAGGAAAAGATATGCCAGATTGCAAGCAACTGCGAGAAAATGGGTCTGCTTCGCAAATGTATAATCTTGAATGTGCGTTTGTCATGAACATATTAGCCAAACTGTTAAACAAAAACGTTCTGGTTATACGAGTGTTTAATTTAGTGCAATTAAAGTCACGACATATCACAGTCGGACGGTCTGTAAAACCAACACCTGGGTGCATATAAGCTTCTTCGTTACGAACACCACCCAACATTTGGTCATAGTTGATATCATCGTCCATATTCATAAATTCTGTTTCTGGAATAAAATTCGGATCATCTGGATATGCATAATAAGACTGAACTGGAATTTCATTATAGACAGTTTGAAATTCATTAACCGTATAGTCAACATGTTCAACTGCACTAACGTTATTCATGCCTAAAAACAGCATAAATGTAAAGAAAATATATTTTTTCATGGTGTTTTGCCTTTCCTTTTGTGATACATTATATCACATCTTTATATAGAATATTAAAATTTTTGCATGGTTATGTCAAAACAAAAATATTTTTATTGAAAATTATAATCGTTTTGTTCTATAAATATATACAGAAAAAATAATTTTAAAAATCAAGGTGGAAGAAAATGGTAGATGTTATTATCACAGGAGAATCTGGAAAATTACATGCTGTATATCACAAATCTGAAATAGAAGCTGCCCCATTAGCAGTTATATTATCAGGCAGTCCACGTCAGAAATATCACATGAACGATAGGGTTTCTTATGCGATGTTTCGTGCTTTTATGGATATAGGCTTTTCTGTGGTTCGTTTTAATTATCGTGGTGTAAACGATTCAGAAGGTTCTATCGGAACAACAGCAGATAATATGTTAGATATCGCAACAGTAATAGATTGGATACAAAATAAAAACGAAGACAGCGACAGAATATGGTTGGCTGGACATCAGTTGGGTGCTTGGTATGTATTACAAGCAATGATGCGTCGCCCGGAAATTTCAGGTTTTGCATTGGTGTCTCCTGATGTTACTGTTTCTGATTTTGGTTTCTTGTCGCCACGTCCAAATCGTGGGTTGTTATTACAGGGTATGAACGAAGGCGAAGAAGCTGCTAATTTTGGTGCTCATTTGACTCAAATATTAAAGAAACAGGCACAAATAGATTTAGAAACAATCCGTATTAAAAATGCAGATGCAAATTATTCCATGCCTGCTGATTTAAGACAAATGTATAATGATTTAAAGGCCTATGTTGGTCGTGAAAATGCGGATGATGCGTTGTTATAATTATGATGGAACAGAATAAAAGATTTTTAGATCCAAATATTCCAGATGAAATGGCTTCGTCAATTCGTCCGAAGATGTTGGCTGATTTTATAGGACATGATGGCTTGAAACAAAATTTGTCTGTGTTTGTGTCTGGGGCACGTAATCGTGGTGAAGCAATGGATCATGTTTTGCTGTATGGTCCCCCAGGATTGGGTAAAACGACGTTGGCACATATTATAGCAAACGAATTGGGAACAAATTTTCGTGCTACTTCTGCACCTATGTTAACCAAGCAAGGTGATTTAGCTGCGATTTTGACTGCTTTGGAACCTATGGACGTATTGTTTATAGATGAAATACATCGCCTGCCAACCGCAATAGAAGAAGTTTTGTATTCTGCGATGGAAGATTTTAAATTGGATATTATGTTAGGTGAAGGTCCAACGGCTAAAAGTGTTCGTATTGATTTGCCTCCGTTTACTTTGGTTGGTGCAACGACCAGAACCGGTTTGTTGTCTAATCCGTTACGTGACAGATTTGGTATTGATTTACGATTATCATTTTATCCTGCGACTGATTTAGCAAAAATCATAGTTCGCAGTGCACAGATTTTAGGGACAAATATTGATGAAAATGGTGCAAATATGTTGGCTAAATCTGCGCGAGGAACCCCACGAATTGCTAATCGTTTGTTAAAACGTGCACGTGATTTTGCGACTGCAATCGGTAAAGATGTTATAGATTCTGATGCAGTAAAAACAACTTTGTATCAATTACAAATTGATGATATGGGTTTAGATAATATTGACAGAGAATATATAAATACTGTTATAAAAAATTATGCTGGTGGTCCTGTTGGTATAGATAATTTGGCAGCAGCATTGTCAGAACCGTCAGACACTATTGAAGATGTAATTGAACCATATTTGATGCAGTTGGGCTTTGTTCAACGTACCCCACGTGGGCGTGTCATAACAGAAGCCGGCTATAAACATGTTGGTCTTGAAAAATAACTTTAATAAAATGGAATAATATTATGGGAAAAGTGCATATTTTTAATTTTTCTGTTGCGTTTGCAGACACTGATGCACAGGGTATTATGTATCATGGACGCTATGTAGAGGTTGGTGAAAGAGCTAGATCTAATTGGTCAAAAGATGTTAAAGTACCAGAGGGTGATTTTGGATTTGTTATTCGTGAATTGAATATAAAATATAAAAGCCCATTAAAATTAGGAGATGATTTTTGTGTAGAGACACAGCCTATTAAAATTGGTGCTGCATCAATGGTGGTTGAACAAAAGTTCGTGAAAGATGATGTTGTTTGTGCTATAATGAACATTACGATAGCATATTTAGGTTCTGATATGCGACCAAAAGCTGTGCCAGAATCTATTATAAATGCGTTAGTGTAAGAAATAAAAAAGGAAGGAACATGGAAAATAGTTTTTCGTTGTTATCATTATTTAGTGGTCGTGATTTGATGACTTTGTTTGTGTCTGTTGTGTTGGTTGTGGCCAGTATTTTGTCATGGACTGTGATTATAGAAAAAATTCGGCTGTGGCGGTTGCAGAAACGTAATCCTGTGGTGATTAAACATGGGGATAATGTGGAAACAATAGCTGATAAATTAATACGTCCATTTGATAAAAATCTTTGGTTTTTGTCTTTAGTTTCTTATGTTGCTCCGTTTATAGGTTTGTTTGGAACTGTGTGGGGGGTTATGGATTCGTTTGCTTCTATTGGTGTAAATCAGTCAGTTAGTATTGGTGTTATTGCACCAGGGTTGGCGGTGGCGTTGGGGACGACGGCTTTGGGATTGATTGCTGCTGTGCCTGCTGCAATTGCATATGGGGTTTTTGCAAAGAAAGCGGATGATTTGTATGATTTGTTGCAAGAACAAATTAAAGAAATTAAACATAAATAAGCGGGGTTGAAATGGTACGCAGACGTTCTGGAATTTCTGATGTTGGGATGTCTTTGACACCTATGATCGATATTATGACAACTTTGTTGGCTGTGTTTATGGTAACAACACCTTTGATGACGGCTGGTATAGATATTGAATTGCCACGTGCTGGTAAATCGGCTATGACTGGTAATGATCATGCAATTCAAATCAGTGTTGATTCTAAAGGTAATTATTATTTGTTAGATACCCAATTACCAAGCGATGAAATTGTTAAACGTGCAATTGCTATGCGTGGTGAAAATCCTAATTTAGCTATTACGTTAAGTGGGGATACGCATGCTGATTATGGTGCGGTTATGTTTATGATGGGTAAATTAAAAGATGTTGGTTTTCAGCGTGTTGGTCTAAGAACACAAATTGATAACAAATAATGAACAAGATAAGACAATTTGAAAGTGAAAATTTTTTAATGTCTGTGTTTGGGCATTTGGTTTTGTGTGTAATTATAATTTTGTCTGTGTCTGTGGTTATAGAACGTGCAAAAATTGTGTCCCCAAATCGTGTTGAAATTATAGAATTAGATTTAAAAGATGTTAAGGTGACTGGGACAGAAACTAAGTTACAAAATACTGCTGTGCCAGTGGCTAAAAAAGATGAAAAATCAGATAAAAAAGACGAAAACCAACAAAATACAAAAGATGAAAAAATAGACATAAAACAACCGACTGTTATTGAAAATGAAAGTAATACTTTAAAAAAAGAAACAAAAAAGACAGAATCTAAAAAAACAGAACCCAAACCATTACCAAAGAAAAAAACTGTGGTCAAAGTTAAGCGTGAAGTTTTGTCTTTGGACAGGACAATGACGGTATCAGTTGTTGATGCATTGCGTGTTGCGTTGACCCGTTGTTGGAACATAGACACAAATCATCCAGATATAGAAGATATTCGTTTAACTGCACATTTAAAAATGTTACAAACAGGGGTTATTCATAAAATATGGTTTGAATCAGAAACACGTGCCCAGACCGACCCTGCTTTTGCGTATGTGTTAGACACCGTTAAAGAGGCAATTCGTGTTTGTCAGCCGTTTTCTATGTTACCCAGCAAAGAATATGAAAATTGGAAAGATATTACTTTGACGTTTTATCCAAGCAAAGGAAAAATTATGTAAATAAAAAATGCCTGTGTTTTTTTCAGGCAGTTTTTATTTCACAGGTGTTCAATAAGCCGGATTCTGTTCAGCCATAAGGTCAGTCAAAACCAACCAAAGGTTGTGAGCATAATTAGTCTGCAACATGTGTTACCACAAATTGTCAAGCCCTCTACCCGATTCTTTAAACGATTGGGACGAATCTAGAATCCTTTTTGAGGTTGCTGCACATAGAGATTGCCCGTTTCACTGCGAATTTTATCGCCTTCGTCACTGTTGCTCTAATCATCGGGTTGCCCCGTGTGGCCGTTAGCCACTATGTTGTCCCATGCAGTCCGGACTTTCCTCTGAATAAAATATTCAGCTATGCTCTTTTGCACCTGCGAATTTAATATAGCAATAAAATTGCATTTTTCAATATTTTTATTATTTTTGTGCTTGTTTAAAAATTATTCTTTATGCTAGTATGTGGTTGTAGGAAGATAACAGCGGGTGTGAATGTTGCGTTTTTTTTTGTGTTTTAGGGCATTGTTTTTGTTTGTGGTGATATCTTGTTTTGTGTCGCCTGTGTTTGGCGTTGTGAATTATATTACGAACAATTGTTTTGATAGCATAGATTCTGCGTGTGACGCAACACGACGGCAATGCGAAGCTGTATTAGGTAAGGTTTTTACTGGTTGGTATGACACAAATGGTGATTATATAGAAAATTTAACTACGTATAATGGTGATGCAACTGCTGGGTGTAAAAATGGTAAATTTGCAGTCGTGGTAAAAGCACCAGCAAACGGAAAGTTTGCGGTTAAACGTGAATTTACGGGCAGTATAGATATAGATTGGGGTGATAACAGTGCAGTAGAAACCAGCACTAATAAGGATAATACTGGAAAAACAACAAATCATACATATGCAACCCCAGGACACGTGTATGTTGTTGTATTAGATAACGTATCAGCTACGAATTATGCCGGATACAGCGGTTATGCTAACGTTTCGTTTCCCACTAATCCATCAGCAATTTTAAATATACATGGTTCTTTGGGTGCATTGTTTCCGACAAACACTAGTTTTTCTGCAAATAATCAAAGTCCACGTTTTTATAATGCGTTCGCCAGTGCTACTAACCTGGTTGGACCTTTGCCGCCAAATTTATTTCGGGGTATAACTGTAAAAGTTTCTGGTATGTTTGCACAGACATTTAATGGATGCAGTAGTTTATCTGGTTATTTGCCACCGACTGTCTTTGATTCTAATTTAACTACCAATGCACAATCTTATTCAAATAATATTTTTAATGGGACAGCTTTGGTGACATCTTGTCCTGCTGATACATACGAAGTAGCGACCAGTATCAGTAAAAGCTATTTAAACAATAAAGTTGCATGTGAATTATGTCCGTTGCACGCAACAGCACTGGCAGGTTCAACCAGTATCGGTGCGTGTGTATGTCCAACGAATTCAACGTTAAACAACAGTCAAACAGAATGTGTATGTGATTCTGGTTATACGTGGGATGGTTCTGTGTGCAGTGCATCAGGTTGTGCTGTGATGTATAATGGTGTTTGTGCAGTTGATTGTTCTGATGCCAATATGAACGTTTTAAAAACAGCTTCGGGTTTAACAATACCTGTGTGGGGTAATAAATTAACAACACCCGCCA
>CAJONJ010000028.1 GCA_905236005.1 uncultured Alphaproteobacteria bacterium | reverse complement strand
GGTAAAATGGCGGAAAGGGGCGGAAATCGGGCGAGCAATCGGTTTGGGTTCAGACGATTTCTAATCTGTGGGTTGCAGGTTCGAGTCCTGCTGGGCGCACCACAAAAATTAAATCGGGTTCATCCCGATTTTATTTTTGTGGTGTGATTTTGGACGAGAACCGAAAAAAGTTGCGTCAGCAACGACAGGTTCGACAACAAGTAGATTTGATAAACGTAGTGCAATCAAATCGTTACGGTTGCCGCACAGGCAAAAGCCGAGCGAGTCCTGCTGGGCGTGCCACAAAAATTAAACCGGCAATTTATACCGGTTTTTTGAATTATTTTGTTCTTACATCGTCTTGTACAAATTCTAATAATTCTTGATTCTTTTTAAATAATTTTACCAGTTCGGACGGAATATTGCCTGTTTTCTGTGGCCAAATTTCATGTCCTTTGGTGTTTATAATAATATCTTTTTTGTTTAATTTTCTTACATATACTGTTGAGTTGTACAAAGGTTTGGAACATAGAAATCCTCTCTCGTCAAATTTTTTGTAAAACCTGCCATTATATTGTTGTTCCATAACAGCTAAATGACGTACTATAATGTATATGTCTGCCACAACTATTTTTTTAGTTTGTTGGGGTAACTCTTCAATATATCTCCAATTAATTGTGACATCAGATTGTCTTTTTTCGGATTCTTTATTTAAAGCATTGGTGATATTTTCCAATGTTGGTAATTTATCGCTGACATAAAAACTAAAACTGTCTGTCGGTGTTGCTGTAATTTGTTTCCAATCGCCTTGTATGTTTCCGTACAGATTTACGATACGGGTTATTTTTACTTTGTTAGCAGGACTGGGTATTTCTGTAAAACATGTTTTTACAGAATCTAATTTTAAATCATTAGAAATAATATGTTCTGTGCTGTTGGGATTGAAAATATCTTCGTATGATAATGTGTATGTAACATGCGTTTTAAGTTTCATTTCTTGTCCTTTATTTTTATTTGTCATTTTGCGGTGATTATTTTAATACAAAACCAATGGTTGTCAAACGGTTATTTCAGTTTAAATCTGCTGTTTTGTACGGTAATCATAGACAATTTTTTGCTATCCAGATTCTGTTGCCATTGGGCTATTTGGGCAACATAATCACGATGCAGACATAAAACGGATGTTGAACTGAGATATCTGATTTGAATAATTTCAGGATTTTCTGGTTGGTTTTGTTGTAATATAACCAATATCTTGGCTGGTGATATATCTGTCATTAAACCTAATTCACGGATGTCTAGCCATTGTTCTGTTTTTTTGTTGTCACAAATAAATCCTGTTTCAGCACAAAAATCAGCAACATGATTTTTGTTCAGGCATAATCTTTGTAGATTGTTTTTACATGTTTTATATTGAACCCAATCTGGATGTTTTTTGGCGATATTTTCAAATGCTGTTTCCAGTGCAGACATTTGAGTGTTTGCATCGAAATCTTTTAGAAATAATCTGTATTCAGAAGTTACGAACCAATCAGATGTTTTGGCGTTTTTATCTTTACATAATTGTATACCAGCAATTTTGCAAAATTCTTTGATGTGGTCACGATGCAAACATAAACAAGGTAACTGTTTTTTTCGTTTTGTTTGTATCCATTCAGGCATGTCTGGCTGGTGTTTTTTTAACAATTTATTTATGTCATTGATTTCTATATGCCGGGTTTGTTGCCATACTTCGGCAGCAGATAACCAGGCTTCTGTTCTGATGTCTTGGCATTTTAAATTGAAATTAAACATTTTCGTAAAAGGTATTAAATATTTTTCGTTTAAATAATATCTGCTTTCGCTGGGGCGACATACCCAATCAGAAAATAGGTTTCTGTCGTGCAAGTCTTTTAATGCAGTGGTCAGAACTTTTGAGAAATCTTGACAAGATTTACTGATTAAAAGTTGTAAATCTGCAATTTTTAACCATTTAATATTTGTATCAATTATGTCTTTAATCCCAAACGAATATATCATGCAAAATTCAGGTAAATATTTTTTGTTGAATATATATTGTTTCTTTGTTGCATTACGTATCCAATTAGAATATTGTTTTGTATCATACAAATTCATCAAAGAATCATGTAATCTGTCACGTTCTTCGATACCATTTAAAATTAAATTTCTGACATCTGTGAAAGTTATCCATTCGTCTGGACCGCTTTTTTCTAGAAAACCATCTGCAAATATTGTGCTGGTGTTGGCATTGTTTATTTGTTCAGAAATTTCTTTGTGTATAATATTTTTAACAATGTCCACATAATTTACGTTCAGACATAAACGAACCGTTGGTCCATTTTGTTTTTCTTTAATAGCATAGGGCATTTGTGTTTGTAATTTCTGTAATGTTGTCAGAATTTGACTTTCAGAACCTGGTAAATATTGTCTTAATTCTTTGGTATATAACCAATTTTTGCTTTTATAATCAGCAGAACGTCTTTTAACAGAGGCTGCCAAATCAAATCCATATTCTTTGCAAAAATCTTCCAGATATTTTTTGTTAAATTTGTATCTGTTAGCTTTGGTTTGTTTTATCCAATCTGGGTGCTGACCGTTGTTATATAAACCTATCAGGGTATTCATAATTTTGGGTTTTAATACACTGTTATATGCAATAAGTAAAACAACATCGTTTAATGTTATCCATTCGTTTGGAAAATTGTTTTGTGTATTTGTCATTATGTTTCCCTTTGAGTTGTTTTTTTACATGTATATTGTAACACTAAAAAATAATATTGTCAAGTTTTTAGGTTTGAATTTAAAAAAGATGTTGTTTATAATTGTGCGTAATGAATATTGTAAAAATCTCTTGACAAAGATTTAAAGTTGTCTATAATATAGTCAAATAACAAAAGGATTAAAAAATGGACAAGTCTTTAAAAATGAAGAAAGCTGCACGTAATACACGTGCTCAAAATATTAAACGAATCGCCAAAAAGATTATTTTGTTTCCTTGGGAATTATGTAAAAAATTATGGCGTTTTATTTGTCGTATATGCAAAGCATTCTGGAATTGGTTAAAAAGCATTGATATTATTGGTATGATAAATTTGACTTTGTTGGTTGCAATTATTGTTTTATTTATGGGGTTGATTTTGAATTTCAGACAGTGCAATAACAACAATCAAATTACAAGCAATAAACCACAAATTACAGATACTCGCAAAGTAGTTCAACGTAAATTACCTGCGTTGAAATCAAAACCAATGACATCTAAAAAAACACAAATTCAAATAACTAATGAATCTGCAGATGTTAAAACTATTTCTTTACCTGCAAGAAAATTACCAAAACAAAATTTTATGGGTGATGTTATCGTAGATTTGTATCCTTCTTCACCAGTGTTATTAAATGGTGTTCGTATCAAAGGTAATTTATTTATTCAAAACATGCGTAAATATACTTTGCCATGCGATGCAAAAATAGATGGTAATTTATTTATTCGTAATGTAGAAAAATTAGATTTCTGCGGTTCTTTCACTGTCAGAGGAAATATTTATGTAACTCGTGAATCAGGTTTTGGTCCAATTCCAAACGCTGCACGTGTTAATGGGCAAATTATTTTTTAATTAAAACAAAGTTTATTATGTAAAGCATCACAATGTTGTGATGCTTTTTTGTTATTGTTTTTGTTTTTTTTATGTTATAATGAGATGTGTGTAGCAAGGGGGATAAAATGAAATTCTTTGAAAGATTGGGAAAAACATTAGTCAACAATATGATTTATACAATCGTATTGATTGTAGCGTTGATTTGTTTCTTTTATTTTTCCAGGGATTTAATTGCTGGATTGTTTACAGTTGTGTCTGCATTGGTGATATATATGTGCGTAGATATGTTGTATCATGCATACAAGAACACATCATCTGGTAAAATGCTTGCAAAAAAGAAAGCACCAGCAAAAAAGACTGTGAAAAAGAAATAAACTGCTAATAAAATCACCGCCTAGTTTGGCGGTGATTATTAGTTTGCTTACACAATCCATTTATTTATCAGCTAATAATTACCAAAAGATGTAGACGCTAGATAAATCTAAACATCTTTTTATTTTGCGTTTTTGTTGTTATATGTTTCTTGTACATACGCAGCATTTTCATATCCATCGTGGAACATTTCAGCATAATTATTATCGTCTAGTGAAGTAACACGTGAATATGCAGCGGTAGCGATCCCAACCAGTTCACCTGTTTTGCTGTTAAACATTGGTCCACCAGAATTGCCAGTCCAAAGTTGGCAAGTGGTTTTATCTGTGGATGGTTCGGTATGTTGTTGTCCATATTCATGTAAAGTGCAACCAAAAGATGCCTTTAATTCGGGGTCTGTAACAAACTGCATTATAAAGCTTAAAAAAAATGAAAACGATGCTTCTGTTAATGGAGAGCCTAATTTGTCTAATTCAGCAGCAACCGTTTGTTTTATGTTTGCTATTTGTTCATCACTCATAATGGGTAAAGAACCATATCCGATAACATCATAAACACCGCCTTCTGTTCCGACAGTTACAAAAGGTAATTTATATTTTTTTGGAATTTTATATATGGCGGCATCAGTGCGTATGTTTCCTAAATTACTGGCTACCCGATGTAGTTTTTCAATTGTTTGACCATTTTGTAACTTTATATTTATTGTTGCGTTTGGATCGGATTCGCCACAATGTGTTGCAGTATACACATACAAATTACCGTCGTTCTCATCTTTAACGATTGTACCAGTGCAATATGGATTATTTACATCTGTTTCATACAAAGCAACTACCGCATTAAATGGCGATAATTTTTTTTGTTTTTCTGTTATATAACAACGTCTGTCAATGGTGTACTGATAGAAATATTCCCCATTATTTATGCACCCATCACGAAAAATATCATCAGTACTATAATCAGAGATGTTTTCATATACACTTACAGGAGGATTATCATAAAGAGAACTTATTGCTTTATCTGCTATGTCCATTGCTTGTTCGTTACTTAGTTCGCCAAAAGCTATAGATGGCAGACATAGAATCAAAGAAAATATAAATAAATGTTTAAACATCTTAATTTCCTATATGTGCTGATATTATATCATAAATTACGGATATAAACAATAGTTTTGAGGTTGTGGTGAAAAAAAATGCCACGTTGTTGTGGCATATATTTATTTTATTTTTCATCAATCTTTACCGGTTCAGCTGGTGTAGATTGTAATGGTTCTTCAACCTGTTGTTCTGGTGCGGTCAATTCTTGACGTAATTCAGATTGATGTTGTTGTGATACACTGGTTTTTGCAACGACCAATGATAATAATGCACATAATACAAAGAATATAGTTGCCAATATAGCAGTTGTTTTAGTTAAAAAATTTCCAGCAGCAGATCCAGTTAACACACCACCAAACATAGATGCGGCAGATGAACCAGACATACCTGAACCCTCAGATTTCTGTAATAAAATCAAACCTGTCATTAAAACAGCAACGATGACCAGTAAAACTAATAAGATTGAAAACATATTTTGTCCTTTGTTTTTGTTGTTGCGATTGTAGCTGTATTAGCATTAAATTGCAAGAATTTTTAGTAAATTTTCAGCGGCATTTAAACTGGCGGCCTTCTTTGATGGGCCAACACCATCTGCTGATTTGCCTAATGCGGTTACAGTTACTGTGAATTCTGGGTTGTGTGATGCACCAGTTGGTTCGTGATAAATGTATTCTGGCAAAGTGCCTGAATTAGTTTTTTGAACTAATTCTTGTAATGCGGTTTTTGCGTCTTTTGGGGCAACGATTTCAGCAGCAGCTAAATCTGTCCATATATCAAAGATAATTTGACGGGCGGTTTCAAAATCTGAATCTAAAAATATTGCCCCCAGCATAGCTTCTACTGTGTTTGCCAAAATATGATTGATTTTTCCACCGGTTAAATGACCATGTTTCAGATGTTTGATAATATTTAAATCTGCGGCAACATGTGCCAGTGTATCTGTAGATACCAACAGAGCATGCCGTCTGGCAAGTTCGCCTTCGGTTTCATTTGGATACATATTGTAAAGTAATGTCGCCACAGATAATCCCAGAACCCTGTCACCAATGAATTCCAGACGTTCGTTATTGTGTTGTGAATCAATACCGCTTTGAGTCAAAGCCAGTTCTTGTAATTTTTTATTTTTAAATGTGTAATTTATTTTCATTATTTCTTCTTTGATTTTCCGAATCTGTCCCAACGCATTTTATTACCCCAATTCCAGAATGCTATGATTGGAGAATAATAATTGTGCGAATACCAAATAAACCAAACATTTCCCAATACATTATCGCGTGAAACAAAAGAAACTTCGTCAGTTCTGCTGTCTGCACTGTTGTCACGATTGTCGCCCATAAAGAAAAAGTGTTTTTCTGGAACGGTAAATACAGCTGTATTATCCAAAGGTGCGTTATCAGAAACTTCTATTATGCTGTGTTCAACACCATTTGGTAATATTTCTGTGTATTCTGTGGCTTGGTATACCATACATTCGTACGGATGTTTTTGGCATAAACTGTCAGGTTTGTATTCAATTGTATAATTAAATTCTGCAGGTTTATTATCTATCCAAATTTTGTTACCCTTGATAGACATATTATCTTTGTAATAACCAACACTTCGCATGGATTTTGGTAAATTGGCAATAATATATGGACGTGGGTCTTTGCGTTCAACAATTTTATCGTTTATGTACAAACGACCAGATTTTACTTGAATTTTATCACCAGGTTGTCCAATCAATCTTTTGACGTATTCTACGCTTGCATTTGGTTTACGAAAAACAATGATGTCACCAGTTTTGGGTTCATGTCCAATCCAAAACCGTCCGTTCCACATATTCCAAGAACCAAACGGAAAAGAATATCTGGAATATCCATAAATCCATTTTTGGACAAAAATATGGTCACCTACATGCAAAGATGGTATCATAGAACCAGATGGTATATTAAAAGGTTCCAGTAAAAAACTGCGAAATAAAATCGCAATTAAACCACCATAAAATATAGTATTAAACCATTCACGAACTGCATTATGATTTTTTGCTGGCATAAAATATCCTTTTTTTTGATGTTGCTATTTTAGACCTTGAAAACAATCTGTGCAAGTTTTAATATGTGTGACATGATAATTTTAAATTCTGTTATTTTTAATGGTATGGAAATTACCAAGATAGATGTTCAGGTGCAATTGTCGGCTGGCTTTGCAAAACCTGAATTTAATATAATCGGGTTGGCAGACAGGGCGGTTAAAGAATCTGCGGAAAGAATTCGTAATGCATTGACGGCATTGAATTTGTCTTTGCCAGCAAAAAGATTGACTGTGAATTTATCGCCTGCTGACATAGAAAAGACTGGATCGCATTTTGATTTGCCTATATTGTGTGGAATTTTATGTGCGATGGGTGTTTTACCAGAAGATAAATTATCCAAATACGTAATCATTGGTGAAATTGGGCTGGATGGTGCGATTGTCAGAACAGGTGGCGTATTGCCGACCAGTGTTTGGGCAAACAACAATAATCTGGGTATTATTTGTCCCGGTGTTCAAGGGTCAGAAGCCAGATGGGCAGGGCACACAAATATATTGGCACCAAATCATGTTCTGGATTTAATAAATCATTTTCATGGAACGCAAATATTGCCTTTGCCAGAAGCATTTAAAATGTCTGAATCAGATACCAAAGTTGGCGATTTATCAGAAGTTCATGGTCAAGAATCTGCAAAGCGTGCGTTGGAAATTGCTGCTGCGGGTGGACATGCAATGTTGATGGTTGGGCCACCGGGGTCTGGAAAAACTATGTTGGCATCCAGATTACCTTCTATTTTGCCGGAAATGACAGCTAAAGAAATTCTGGAAACATCAATAATATATTCAATTGCTGGAAAATTAGATAATCAATCGTTGATTTATAATCGTCCATTTCGCAGTGTTCATCATACTGCTAGTCCTGTGGCGTTGGCTGGTGGTGGCAGTGATGCAAAACCGGGTGAAATATCTTTGGCACATAATGGCGTTTTGTTTTTGGACGAATTGCCAGAATTTAATCGTGCAACACTTGAAATTCTGCGTCAGCCAATGGAATCTGGAAAGATTGTTATTTCACGTGCAAAGCGGAATTCAACATATCCAGCACATTTCCAGTTGATTGCGGCGATGAATCCATGTCCATGCGGACATTTGGGAAATGCGGCATTATCTTGTTCACGGGCACCACGTTGTGCTGAAGCCTATCAAAATAAAATATCTGGACCGTTGTTAGACAGAATTGATTTGCATGTAGATGTTGATGCTGTAAATCCGTGGGAAATGAATAAAATCAAAGATGAAAATGTAGAAACCAGTGCACAAATTCGTGTGCGTGTTGTAAATGCCAGAAATAAACAAATTGCCAGACAGGGTTATGTTAATGCACTTTTGGACGGGGCAGATATGGATAAATATGTTATTTTAAGTGATGAATTAACAAACTTTTTAAATACTGCTGCTGAAAAGATGGGGTTGTCTGCACGTGGTTATAATCGTATTAAACGTATAGCCAGAACAATTGCAGATTTACGTGGTGATGACAATATTATAATGTCTGATTTAGCAGAAGCGATTTCTTATCGCCCGATAAATCGGGGTAAATATGGGGTAAAACGTCAATAAAAAACCACTGATATAAAAACAGTGGTTTTTTTAGACAAGTGAAATAAACCGCATGCCACGATTTCTTTCATGTGGCATTATATCATATTTTAACGTCGTTTGCTATGAATTCTTTCCAATAGGTTTATATTTTTGACGATGTTATAATTTTTGATAACCAAAGGAGTAAAAAATGGGATTTTTAAAATTTTTATTAGCTGAATTTTTATCTTTCTTGCCAGGGTTGTTGGGGTTATTTGTTGCACCTATATCGTCTGGACAAAATGCGTGGTATAACACGTTGGCACGTTCGTCTTTGAATCCAGAAGGTTGGGTGTTCAGTGTGGTTTGGACGATACTATATTTCATAATCGGTATTGCATTGTTTTTGGTTATACAAAAACATCATCTAACCAGTCGTAGCGACAGAGCAGGTGCATACACGTTATTCGGATTAAATATCGCATTAAATGCATTATGGACATTTGCATTTTTTGGTGGTCATTTACCAGAAGTCGCATTGGTAGTTTTAACTGCTTTGATTATAACCGCAATATTTATGGCTCGTGAATTTTTCAGAATCAGCAAAGCTGCATTCTGGTTGGTCGTGCCGTATATAGTCTGGTTAATGTTTGCGTTCTATTTGAACGGGATGATAATTTATTTGAATTAGGTTTTTATTATACAAAGAAAAACCCTGAATTTAATCAGGGTTTTATCTATTTTTGTTTTGAAATATTTTTTCCTATTAAATCACGATATTCTGATTTCAATCGTTTTAAAAATTTATACGCATTTTGACATTGTGTGCAATCTTTTTTCTTGCAACGCAGTTCTTGACATTCGTATTTGTGGTATTTTTTTTGTTCTTCGGAATTTGGTGTATAAGATAATGTGTTGTCAAACAGTGCTTCGTATTTTGCAATGAACATATTTTTTAAACTTCCGAATAATTCTTTGGTCATATATTGTGGATATTTTGTAATCGTGTTTAGTAATAAATAAAAGCGGTGAATATAGGCAATTTTATATTTTATAAAATTGTCTTTATCTGACATGATATAAGACAATGAATCTGGGTGATTGTTATAGAAATAAGTCACGTCAGGTGCTGTGGCTGTTTTGTCAGCATAAAACACAGCTAAGCTGCAAAATAATATATCTTCATCCAAATTCATACGTGGTGTAAAACGTAAATTGTATTTGTCCAACATAGCACGACTGAATAATGCAAAATTTGCACTTTCACGAATTTCTGCTTCAAGTAACAGGCTTTGTTTGTCTGTTGGCAGGTTTCCCCGAATGGTGCGTTCTTTATAAATTTCTTTCAACATATAAGAATCACCTGTGTTTGAAGTAATTTTGCCGCCCAAGACAATTTCTGCATCTGTGGTGTATGCGGTATGTAACATATTTATAAAATATTTGTCATCAAAATGTATTGCGGATAATTTATTTATGGTTTTGTGTTCGGTTTCATAATAAGAAATACACCCAAGCTCTTCGCATAATGGTTCTGGAAAATATTCATCAAAAGCTTTGTGGTTTATTCCAACCATATCATCACCATCAACAAAAGTGACATATTTCCCGTGGGATGCAGCGATTCCTGTATTGCGTGCAACAGAAACACCAGCATTTTCTTGGTGTATAATTTGCATATTGTTGTGATGTTTTGCAATTTTGTTTAAAATAGGCAGTGTATAATCTGTAGAACCATCATCAACAACAATTATCTCTGATTCATTAGTGCCTTGTTGATGAAAAATGCTTGTCATGCAACGGCGAATGTATTTTTGCACGTTATAAACAGGTATAATAATAGATAATTCAGGTGTTTTCATTTTTCAATCTTTTTATGTGGTTCTCATAGACCAAAAATAGCCGTCCAGAAACTTTGATAGATAACACCCTGAAAATTTCGGGGATATCTGTTTTTATCTTGGTTTGCCGTTACCAAATATTCTTTCACTCAACATGTTAAAAATCATTATGGCATTTTGTCGGGCTTGTGCGGCTTTTTGCTTTTTTCTTTGAATTTTTTCTTTTTGTCTTCTTTTGTTTTTTTATGCAAGTTTTTTTTCTTTTTGTTAACTTGTTAATGATAGTATAATACAAAAAAAATAATTGACAAGTTTTTTAATGATAGTGCCAAATCAATTTACTAAACCGGAAATTATAGTTGGGTTAGCTGTTTTAATATTTTAATTCTTTGAATTCGGGGTTTCCAAGATTTAATGTCTTTAACCCCAATTCTTCTATGTAATCAGCAGAATTTTCGTTGTGTTTCAGCAAATACACATGACGTTGAATTTGTTGTAATTTTGCCTGTTCAGCAGCTAAAATAGTTCTGTCCCGATTCAGATGCCATGCGTTTATAACAAAATTTTGAATATTTTGTGTTCCAAAAAATAAACGAACAAAGAAAAACAAGGCAATAATCATAAAGAAAATTCCCCATTTTCCACGTGCACCAGCAACCCAAGCGGATTTAAAAAAGCTAAATAAATTTTTGATTTTTTCCCACATGTCGTCTATTATATCATAAATGTTTAGTAATAATCAAATTTTTACTGCACCACTTGCTGGAATAACAGATAAGCCGTTCAGACGTATTATACGGCAATTTGCCCCAGATGTATCTATGGTGACTGAAATGATATCGTGTCATTCATTAGTGGCAGGACACAAAAATTGTGTTCGTAATTTTGATACATATTCTGATGAAGGTAACATTGGTGCACAGATATTTGGTGCAGAACCAGAATTGATGGGACAGGCTGCGAAGATTTTGCAGGATGCTGGTGCCAAATGGATAGATATAAATATGGGGTGTCCTGTGCCCAAGGTTGCAACACGTGCTGGTGCAGGTGCTTTTTTAATGAAAAATCATTTGTTGGCTGGACGTATAATTGAAAAATGTGTGCAATCTGTTCAAATACCAGTGTCTGTTAAAACACGTTTGGGCTGGGATGAAGACCATAAAGATTGGCAAGATTTGGTACGTGTTGCCGCAGAATCTGGGGCAAAGTTTGTTACTGTACATGGACGTACCAGGGCCCAAGGGTATTCTGGTAAATCGGTTTTACCAGTTAAACCAGATTTGCCGTTACCGATAATTGCTAATGGGGATTTGCAGTCTGTGGAAGATATAGAAAAAGTTCAAAAATCAGGCTATGATGGTGCGATGATTGGTCGTGCTATGTTGGGGCATCCATGGATTTTTGGTCAAATTTGTGGCATTTGCGATGTTCCAAAAAACATAGGTGACATTGTGTTACAGCATTTGAATTTAATGATTGGATATTATGGTGCAAAAGCGGCTGTAACTATGTTCAGAAAACATTTGGCTTGGTATTCAGCCGGAATGCCAAATTCTGCACAATTCAGAATAATGGTGAATCAAATTACAGATGAAAAAGAATTGGTGAAAATTATAAAAGATTTTTGGTCTGTTTGTTGACATCTGGATGTTTCTATCATAACATATAACTATCAAAGGATTATAGCATGGATGAAAAACAAGAAATTTTAAAACCTGTGGCAGAAATGACTGCTGGTGAAATGTTACGTAATGCACGAACAACTGGTCGCAGAAAACGTGAAATAGCTACTGTTGCAAAATTGCTGTGTATCAAAGAAGAATTTTTGACTGCTTTGGAAGAAGGCAATTATCGTGTCATTCCAGAAGATGTATATATTTTGGGCTTTGCACGCAGTTATGCTGTGGAATTAGGATTAAATCCAGACGAAGTAATTTTGAAATTGAAAAAAGAATTGGGAATTATTCAAGAACCCAAAGAACCAGAATCAGAAATTAAATCTGTTGTTCAGAAACAGACCAAGAAAAAGATTACCAAAGAAGATATTCAAAAATGGTATGCAATATCTATGCAATACGTAAAAAAGCATTGGATGTGGTTTGTTGGTGGTTTTGCTGCTTTGGTTTCAGCAATTGTTTTGATTATAGTTTTTTCAGGTAATAAATCAGAAATTGCACCAGAATCCGCACAACAACCAGAAAATCCTGCGGTTGTGTCTGTTGCAGAACCAGATTTTAGATATCCTGTGCGTGAAAAATTTGAACAGAAAAATCGGTCAGAATCACGTGTCGTTTTGCAGGCTGAAAAAGAATTTTGGATAAAAATTGAAGATGCTAAGGGTAATACTGTGTTTTCACGTGTTTTATTACCTGGTGATGTTTATTATATGCCAAAATCTGATAATTTAAAGGCAACGTTTGGGAATATAAATGCTGTGGATGTTTGGGTTGATGGTCAATTGTTAAAGAAATTGGGACCTGCAAACACCAGAAAATCCGGTGTTTCTATGGCTCCAAATGCTTTAAAGACAGTTGGTCTGGCTGAATAATTTTTTGTTTGTTACGTATTGATTTTTCGTTAAATTTAATTATTTTATAAATACTATGACTGGATTTATAAAAATTCGTGGTGCACGCGAAAATAATCTTAAAGATATTGATTTAGATCTGCCAAAAAATAAATTGGTGGTGTTGACTGGTGTATCCGGTTCAGGTAAATCATCTTTGGCATTTAATACAATTTATGCCGAAGGACAACGCAGATATGTAGAATCTTTGTCTAGTTATGCCAGACAATTTTTAGATATGCAGAAAAAACCAGATGTGGATTTAATAGAAGGTTTATCACCAGCAATTTCTATTGAACAAAAAACTACATCTAAGAATCCACGTTCTACGGTTGGAACAGTGACTGAAATTTATGATTATTTACGTTTGTTATGGGCCAGAATAGGTGTGCCGTATTCGCCAGTTACTGGATTGCCAATTAAATCTCAGACAATTGCTGAAATGGTGGATTGGACTTTGAAAATTCCGCATGGGGTGAAATTTTTTATTCTGGCACCTATGGTTCGTGACAGAAAAGGTGAATATAAAAAAGAAATTGCGTTTTTAATCAAACAAGGTTACCAACGTGCAATTGTTGATGGGCAATTATATGATTTGTCTTCTGTCCCACCGTTGGATAAAAACAAAAAACATAATATTTTTGTAATCATAGACAGAATTGCTGTTCCTGATAATGATTTGTCTGACGATGAAGCAGAAGAATTTCGTTCACGTTTGTATGCTTCTTTTGAGGCTTCATTACGGTTAGTCCCAGGTGTCGTCGTTGTGCGAAGATTGGATACAAATGAAGATACTTTGTATTCTCAAGAATATGCATGTCCAGTCAGTGGTTTTACAGTCCCCAAAATAGAACCCAGATTATTTTCTTTTAATGCACCACTTGGTGCGTGCAGTGCGTGTGACGGATTGGGTGTTCAAATGAACGTTTCGGCAGATTTGGTTGTCCCGGATACAACAAAATCTATATTGGGTGGTGCAATTGCCCCATGGTCACGTGGTGGCATGTTAAGCCAATATGAAAATGTATTAGATGCGTTACATAAAAAATATAAAATTCCATTGTCTAAACCATGGCATACGTTATCGCAGACTGATAAAGATATTATTTTATATGGCACAGGCGAAGAACCAATAAAAATAAATTGGAACGGATATATATACGAAAAACCTTTTGAAGGGGTTATTCCAAATCTGGAACGCAGATTACGTGAATCAGATTCTGAATCTATGCGAAGTGAATTATCAAAATATCAATCAGAAAGACCATGTCCAGTATGTCATGGTAAACGTCTGAATATCCAAGCACTGTGTGTCAGAATCAATGGTTGTGATATTATGGACGTTTGCGATATGTCCATAGATGAATCTTTACAATGGTTTAAAGATTTACCAAATCATTTAACCAAAAAAGAAAATGATATCGCCAATATGATTTTGCGTGAGATTACTTCCAGATTGTATTTCCTGCAAAATGTTGGTTTGGGATATTTAACTATGTCTCGGATGGCTGGTACTTTGTCAGGCGGGGAAGCACAACGTATCAGATTAGCATCACAAATCGGCAGTGGGTTATCAGGTGTGTTATATGTATTAGATGAACCGTCTATTGGATTACATCAAAGTGATAATGATAAATTGATAGATACATTAAAAATGCTGCGTGACAAAGATAATACTGTGATTGTTGTAGAACATGACGAAGACATGATGCGTCAAGCAGATTATTTGGTTGATATTGGTCGTGGTGCAGGTGTTAATGGTGGTAATGTTGTCGCATATGGAACCCCACAACAGGTTATAAAAAATCCTGATTCTTTGACTGGGCAATATTTATCTGGTGTTCGGAAAATAGATGTGCCAAAAAAACGCAGAACAGGTAATGGTAATTTTATTAGAATAGAGGGTGCACGTGAAAATAATTTAAAAAATATAAACGTAGATTTTCCATTAGGAACTTTTATCGCTTTGACAGGTGTTTCTGGTTCTGGAAAATCAACTTTGTTATTAGATACATTATATCCAGCAATAATGCGTGTGTTATATAATTCTAAGTTGGAAATGGGTGCACATGATGTTATTCGTGGTATTGAAAATATAGATAAAGTTGTTGATATTGACCAATCACCAATTGGACGCAGTCCACGCAGTAATCCTGCAACGTATGTTGGTGTGTTTAATAATATTCGTGATTTTTTTGCTGCTTTGCCAGAAGCTAAAGCACGTGGATATGATGCTGGGCGGTTTTCTTTTAATGTCAAAGGCGGACGTTGTGAAGCATGTCAGGGTGATGGTCAAATAAAAATAGAAATGAATTTTTTAGCTGATATTTATGTTGAATGCGATAAATGCCATGGACAAAGATATAATGATGAAACGTTGGCTGTAAAATACAAAGGAAAATCTATTGCTGATGTGTTGAATATGACAGTAGAAGAAGCATACAGATTCTTTATAAATGTGCCACAAATTGAACGTAAATTGGCTTTGTTAAAACGTGTTGGTTTGGATTATATAAAATTGGGACAAAGTTCTTTGGATTTATCAGGTGGTGAAGCTCAACGTATTAAATTATCCAAAGAATTGGCTGCACGCAGCACAGGTCAAACGATTTATATTCTGGATGAACCAACCACAGGTTTGCATTTTGAAGATATAAAATCTTTGTTGTCGGTATTACATGAATTGGTTGACCAGGGTAATACCGTGATAGTTATTGAACATAATCTGGAAGTTATAAAAACTGCTGATTGGATTATAGATTTGGGTCCAAATGGTGGTGCAGGTGGTGGACAAATTGTTGCCACAGGAACCCCAGAAGATGTCGCTGAAAATCCTAAATCTTTGACTGGACAATATTTAAAAAAGTATCTGGACAAACCCAAGAAAAGCAAATAAAATGTAACAAACACTAACCAAGGAGAAAATAAATGTTTGGATTTGGTAAAAAGAAAGCAGAAACAAAAGATAATGCAGCAGATTTGGAAAAAGAAGCAGCTAAGATGCCTGCTGGTATGAAAGAAACAGCACAACGTATGATGGCTGGTCAATTTGATATGAATGATATGTTGGCTCAGTTAAAACAGATTAAGAAAATGAGCAATTTCAGTGGTCTGTTGAAAATGGTTCCTGGTATGAAAGATGCAGTAGCAGCTATGAAGGAAAAAATTGCAGATGGCAGTGTAGATGCACAAATTAAAATTTTAGAAGCTATGACATTTGAAGAACGTGCAGACCCAGAAAAAATATTCGCAAATGCAAAGGCTCGTATTGCAGAAACTGCTGGTTGTACAGTTCGTGAAATTGAACACATGATTAAACAATATACAAAAATGAAACAGCAAATGGCTATGATTCAAAAAATGGGCGGTATGGAAGCTGTTATGGAAAAACTGAAACAGGGTGGGCAGGCCTAGTTTGTTGGTATGAAAATCCTGAACAAAAAAATTGCAGCACATAAATCTTCAGTGGCTTGGCTTCAACGTCAAGCTGCTGATCCATATGTTGCAAAGGCACAGAAAGAAGGTTATCGTGCACGTGCTGCGTTCAAAATCATAGAAATGGATGAAAAGTACCATTTTTTTCGTAATGGTCAAGTTGTTGTTGATTTAGGTGCAGCACCTGGTTCGTGGTCGCAATATGTTGCACGTAAATATCCAAATTCAAAAATATTTGCGATGGATTTATTAGAGATAAAACCAATCAATAATGTTGAATTTTATCAGGGTGATTTTACTACTGATGAAGCTTTAATTTGGTTGGAAGATAAATTAAATTTATCGCACGAAGAAGCAGGCAATGGCACGGCAGACGTAGTTATGTCTGATATGGCACCAAACACAGTTGGTCACAAAAAAACAGATCATATTCGTCAAATGGTTTTGTTGGAATATGCACTGGATTTTGCGTTGCATGCTTTGAAACATGGGGGGACGTTTATAGCTAAATCTTTTACGGGGGGGACAACAAACGATTTGTTAAAACAAATCAAAGAACACTTTGAAACGGTTCATCATATTAAACCACCAGCCTCACGTAAAGATTCTGTGGAAATGTTTATCGTTGCTATGGGGTTTAAAGGCTAGTTGGTTATCATAGGTGGGTAACGGTAATGAAAATAGTAATGAAATTTGGCGGAACGTCAGTTGCTGATATTGATAAAATTAAAAACGTAGCGAACATTATAGCAAATCAACACCAAACAGCAGATGTTGTAGTGGTTGTTTCTGCAATGGGTAAAACGACAAATGCTTTGACAAGCCTAGCACATCAAATTACAGATAAGCCAAATTTACGTGAATTAGACGCATTGTTATCAACAGGTGAAAATACATCGGTTGCTTTGTTAGCTATGGCATTAAATGCGATTGGTTGTTCTGCACGCAGTTATAATGCGTGGCAAATGGGAATATGGACTGATGATAATTTTGGTGATGCGAAAATTAAATATATTACTGCACCGATTTGGCATGATTGGTCAAAAGGGATTATACCAGTTGTTACCGGTTTTCAGGGTATAACATATAACCAAGATATTACAACATTGGGACGTGAGGGTTCTGATACATCAGCAGTTGCAATTGCTGCGGCGATTGGTGCAGATTACTGTGATATTTATACTGATGTTGATGGTGTTTATGATGCAGATCCAAATGTTATTAAAGATGCCAAGAAATTAGATTTTGTATCGTATGATGATATGCTGAAAATGGCAAACAATGGCGCAAAAGTATTGCATCCACGCAGTGTTATGACTGCACAAAAACATAATATCCCGGTTCGTGTTCGTGGAACATTTACACCAAATGATATTGGCACTTTGGTTGCGTGTGTAAGACAAAAATAAACTTGACAATTATTTTGTCTGGTCTATACTTATTCCGATAGAATAAAAAAAGGGTATAAAAATGAATATTAAAGCGATAGTCAGATATGATGTTCGTGATAATTATTGGGGACTAAGTAATGATGAAAACGTCATATCTGATTCAATATCGTCTTTTGTTGACTTTGTGACAAAAAGATACTTAAGAATTATGCAGCTAGCCCCTATAACTGTGGCTCGTGTTGTTGAACTTTACAATGCTGATGCACCTGTGGTGTCTGGTAATTATCTCAAGTTATGTGATTATACAACAGATAAATTTGATTTTTATGTGATGAATTCTTTGATGTATAAACAGGATATTGATATGTATATGACAAAGGATTTTCCTCATTACAAGTGGCATTACATGAATTTACCGAAAAACAAGACAAAAAAACCTTTGTTGTTTGTTACGCGAGCTGGTTGGGGAATAGATGGTATTGGTGTTGAGGTAAAAGAGTTGACAAAAAAAGACTGTGTTATAAATAAAGAAGGGCAGCAAATTTGGCCAGTTAACACAGGAAACTATCCATCTAAACTGGTTGAAATGTTAAACAAAAAAACAGAAGAGATAAATCTTGTAAGGTAATATAAAAATAAAAAAGGATTGTAAAAATGACAGAACAGAAAAACAATCATTTGCCGCTTAGTTTTGAACCATTATTTTTCGGTAAAGGTAAGGGTATCGCTGAGATAAGAATGGTTTTTGTGCAGAAGTTATCGGATATAAATGCACGAGATAAAGAAGGATACACAATGGCGATGTATGCTACCGAGTATGGAGATAAAGATTTGATTAAATATTGCAATGAACATGGTGCCGATTTCAATATACAGAGCGATGATGGATGGACGCCACTAATGATTGCTGTATTAGATGATAGAGAAGATATAGTGTCGTATTTATTAGATAATGTTACGAATATAGATTTAAAAAAACGGACTGTAAATGATAGAGATGTTTTTGATTTAGCACTAAATAGTACAGACAAAATTCGTGGTATGCTTTATAGTTTTCTTTATGACCATCATATTAATGGTTTAGTGGCAAAGAAACAAAAAGATGTCAATGTTATAACAAAATAAACAAAAAGGTATAGATATGATAATAGGTAAAGAGGTTACTTTTGAATTGTATCAGTTTTGGGGTATAGACTGGCATGGAAAATATGAAGAGGAAAAATTCCAGCATGGAATTCAATTTGATTCACCTAAAAACTTTTTTAAGACATTAAGTGAAAATCATAAGAAGAAATCAGGTGCTTATGCAATCAGGCCATATGAATTAAGAAGGGTGGTAAAATTTTATAACATGGAAGACTGGGTAATAATGAATGAATATGATATTATTAAACAGTGTGGTGATGAATCTAAAGTACCATTACATGTCAATTGGCATGATATGGTTGTGGATCCTTTTAGATTAATTGGTTCAGTTGTGACAGATAGATTTAAATTTTTGGTGAGAAATTCTTTGGAATATGCAAAAGACATTGCACCATTTATGGCCAAGAATTTTTATAATAAACCTTTTTATTGTATAGGGAAGGATTATGACAACCTAGATAAAGATAAACCTTTGGTGTTTAGCGTGGGTTATTACGATGGTCCAGAGAAATATGCTGTGTATTATACTTATTTACCTGATGCTTGGGATAAACCCGTTGTAATAAATTCATCTGGCTATCAGCTTTGGCCACAGATTGCAAAGAAAAAACGTCCAGATATATTTAAACAAATATTGTCTAATAAAAAAGAAGAAATTAACATAAGGAGTTTCTAAAAATGACGAAAAAAAATGCAAAAAGTAAATATCTTCCACTTTCGTTTAGTACAGTATTTGAGTATGCAGATACAGTTGGAATGAGAAATTTTTTAAAAAGTTTATCGGATATAAATGCACAAGATAAAACAGGAATGTCAGGTTTAATGTTTGCTGCTAGGTATGGAGATTTACCCACAGTTGAATATTGCATTAAAAACGGGGCAAATGCAAATTTACAAAATATCAAAGGAGATACAGCAATAATGTTTGCTGTAAAAAATAATCATAATGATGTAGAATATTATTTATTAACACATTGCGACATAGATTTAGATATAGTGAATAAAGCTGGTAAAAATGTGTTTGATATAGCAGGAAAGTATGGGTCGGCAATAGTACAAGGGCATCTATATGAGCATCTTTTGACACGTTATAATGATAAGAAACAAAAACTATTAGAAGATGCCAATGTCGAAACAAAATAAAAAAACACCCCGAGAAATTTCGGGGTATTTTTTACTTAAACGATTCGGCGGCGGTTCGTGCCAACGTATCAACCATTTCATTAAATTCTTCACCAGCGTGACCCTTTACCCAAACCCAATGAATTTTTATTTTTGATGCCAATTCATCCAATTCTTGCCATAATTCTTGATTTTTAACAGGCTTTTTATCTGCGGTTTTCCAATTGTTTTTCTTCCAATTTTTTATCCAAGATTGCATGCCGTTTTTAACATATTGGCTGTCTGTGTGAATTTCTAATTCGCTGTGTTTATGTGCAGCACGCAAAGCCCGAATCACTGCTGTCAATTCCATTTTGTTATTTGTTGTGTCTTTTTCGCCACCACTTTTTTGTGCGGTATGTATTCCGTCTGTGGCTACAAAGCCCCATCCGCCTGGGCCAGGGTTACCTAAACAACTTCCGTCTGTCCATATTTTTAGCATTTTATTTCACCTTTCTTTGTGATATAATATCATAAAATGAAATTTAATGCCAAACAATTACAACAGATGACAAAGGTGGTGCGTGCGAACGCACTGGGGGCTATTTTGACTGCACACAGTGGGCATGTTGGGATTGTTTTGGATGCCGCTGAAATTGTGACATGTATTTTTGCAAATCATTTGCGGCGTGGCATAGATAGATTTGTGTTGTCTGCTGGTCATGGCAGTGCATTACTGTATTCAGTATTAAAATTGTCTGGATATGATATCGGCAGTTTATGCAGTTTTCGTAAAATTGGGGGATTGCCTGGTCATCCAGAATATGGAATTGATGGGGTTGATGCAACAACTGGACCATTAGGTCAGGGTGTTGGTAATGCAGTTGGATTAGCTTTGTCTCAAAAGATTCGTGGTATTCGTGCTAAAACATATTGTTTATGTTCAGATGGTGATTTAATGGAAGGTGTATCTTTTGAGTCTTTGTCTATGGCTGGTCGTTTAGGGTTAAATAATTTGGTTGTGCTTTGGGATGATAATAAACTTAGCATAGATGGTGTTGCACAAACTGACAAAGATGTAAATTCACGTATGCGGGCGATGGGTTGGAATGTTATGTCTGTGCGTGGGGAAGATATTGGGGCAATTGAACGTGCGTTGGAACGTGCAGATAAATCTACGTTGCCTGTATTTATCCAGTGTAAAAATATATTGGGGCGGGGCAGCAGTGTTGCTAATAAACCAATTGCACATGGTTTGGCTTTGTCGGACAGTGAATTATTACAACTGATTTCAAATAATACTGACCCAGATGGTGTCAATTTATGGCGGGTGGTATCAATCAGACCTGTTGCAAAAACCAGCAAAGCTATTACAGTGGTCGGACGCATTAAAACACCAAAAATACCAGAACGTATTTCCACGCGTGAATTGTCTGGAATATATCTAGATTTGTTGATGAAAAATGATGTTGATTTAATAACAGGTTCATGTGATTTATCTGATAATACACGTGTTAAAACATCATTGTCTAAAAAAATTACAGCAAATAATTTTGATGGGAATTACATTGAATACGGTGTTCGTGAACATGCAATGGGTGCAATAATGAACGGGTTAAGTGTTGGTGGATTGCGTCCTGTGGGTTCTACGTTTTTGGCATTCAGTGATTATATGAGACCAGCGATTCGTTTGGCTGCTTTGTCGCATTTGCCGGTGATATATGTTTTTTCGCATGACAGTATTTGTGTTGGTGAAGATGGTCCAACACATCAGCCTGTGGAACAATTGCCGTCTTTGCGATTGATACCAAATTTAAATGTTTATCGTCCGTGTAATATGACAGAAATCGCAAATGCTTGGGACAGTGCAATTCGTGATACTGAAAATCCATCAGCAATTATTTTATCACGTCAGAAAATTCAACAAATCGCAACCCCAAAAGATGCAGATTTATCACGTGGTGCATATGTGATTTATCCAGCAAAATCTGGGACAGTAAAAACTACCATAATTGCAACAGGTTCTGAAATACCGTTGGCTGTGGAAATTGCATCACGTTTCAGAAATATTCAGGTTGTATCAATGGTAAATGTTAATGTTTTTCGTGCCCAGAATAATAAATATAAAAATACAATTTTGCGTGGATGCGTTGTTGCAATAGAAGCATCGGCCCCGTCTGGTTGGTTTGAATTTGCAGATGCAGTAATAGGTGTTGATACATTTGGTGCATCTGGTGATGCAGATGGATTGTATAAACAATATGGTTTTTCTGTGGATAAAATTATACAAGAAATTCAAAATTATATAAAATAATGTCATCTGAAAATGTTTTTGTTTTGTCGTCTGGTTGCAGTGTTCCGGTTGTTATAGAAACCAAACGTGGTATGCGTAATGTAACTTTGCGACCAAAAACAACACCGCATTTTGAAATACATATATCAAAGCCGTGGACAACGTCAAATTCATTTGTGCTGAAATTTTTAGAATCTAAACGTAAATGGATAGAAAGTATTTTTGCCAAAGCACCATCAAAAACGATATTAAAACCAGGCGATACAATTGAATTTCTGGGACGAACAGTTTTATTAAAACATGATGCCAATATGCGTTCTAATAAATATTTGGATACAGATAAAACAACGTTATGTATTGGTGGTGGGACTGATATGTTTGAACGACGTGTTCGTGATTTTGTAAAATCTGAATTGTTGATGGAAATCAAAGCGATTATAAAAAAGACCCCGAAACAATATTGGCCGAAACATATATCTTTGCGTGATACAACATCACGTTGGGGGTCGTGTTCGTCAAATGGTAACATGTCGTTTTCGTGGCGATTGGCATTTGCCCCATACGAAGTTCTGAGATACGTAGTAATGCATGAATTGTCACATCGTGAACATATGGATCATTCAGCTGAATTTTGGGCAACAGTATCACATTTATATGGTTTTGGTGTTGAACGTGCAAAAAGATGGCTGAATAAAAACGGTTGTAATTTGCATACGTATTTCTAGTTTTTTTTAGTTATCAATAAAAAACTGCTTTTTTTTGGTTGTGTTTTATGATAGCATATAACATATAATAGTATATTAAGGAAGGGATAAAATTATGAAAAAAATAATTTCATTTTTGTCAGTAATGGTTGTTTTCAGCGGATTTGTTGTATTAAATTCTTGGGCAGAAACAACGTCGAAATTATGTCCGGTTAATGATTTTCATGCTCAAGGTTGTGTTGATGCTGAGAGTGCGGGGGGAGCTTGTAACGATTGTGCCTATAAATATAATGCTGTTTCGGCTAAGTGTATTAACACAGCATTTGAAAACAACAGTCAACAAGCGTATTCGTGTGCAGCAATGGTTTGTAAAGAGGGCACAAAAATGTGGATAGGTAAACCATATTGGGGGGATCGGATTCTGACTATGGGGGTTTGTCACAATGCCGAACAACAGGCAACAACTTGTGCGAAAAACTGTAATGACGAATGTCACCGAGAAGGGCACACTTGTAAACCCAGACAACCGACATCAGCAGAAGTAGAAGAGGCAAATGATTATTCAGGGTATGGTACATCGATTGCCGAACTTACTACAGGTAATTCATATATTTGTTATTGCGATTTATCTGACCCGTCCCCTGCTGGGCGAATTGAAGAAGAGCAATGTGCCAACGTTGCACACGCAAAGAAAATGGAAAAAGATGCCGATGGGGATTGTAAAGTCAAAGAATGTGATGAAGGCTATGAACCATCTGACGATAGTAAAGGTTGTAAGTGTAAAAAAGTTGCAAACGCAAACGTGAATCCTGAAGATTGCACGTTTACGTGTAACAAAGGATATCGTAAATCTAAGGATGGAACAGGATGTGTTGAAGTATGCAAGTATACAGCAAACCTGTATTGCAAAGATGGTACAACATCTGTGCAGGTAGAGTTTAAAGAGGATGATTTTAATTGGGCAGATGTTGGGGGAGTGTACAATAATAACACTAAGAAATGGGATTTTCCAAATACACAAAAATTGTATGAATATTTAAAAAATAACAACCAAAGCAAATACAACGAGACGTGTAAAAACGTGGATGCCGTAGTATCCAACTCAGGTAAACCTAAGGTGGCTGAAGTACAACAAAGTGCTTCGTGTAACAATTCCTTATACACAGAACAAATTGGGGAACTTAAGCGAGAGATTGCAGACTTAAAGGCTCAAAGTAACAATCAAAGTAATGGTGTTGATACAGCAAAGATTAGAAATGCACAAGATAAATTAACGAAATTCTTTGATGCACTTGATAAAAACAGAAGTGTTTGGAAAAATGCAGATGGTTCGTTTAATGCTGTACGTTTAGCATCTGATTTAACTGCTGGTGTTGTGTTGGGAACAGTTGGTGGTGTGGTTTCTGGGGTGCTGATTAAGAAAAGTCAGGTTGAAAAAGGATTTGATGCGTTGAATTGCACAGTTGGTGGTCAAAAGATTGCTGATTGGGGTGATGAATTCCGTGTTGGTTTACGCAGATAATCTGAATAATGTTATAAGAAAGCCTGCACATCGCAGGCTTTTTTGTTGCAAATTCAAAATATTATTGCTATAATTAACACGTGATGACTAATAATTTTGTATCTTTTTCATCTTTTTTGCATCACGCCCGTTTGGGTGTGTGTTTCTAGCATTTTTGTATTTTTTATGATATAATGGTCGTTATAAAAACGGTATAAATTTACTAATTTTAATTAAAAGGTGGAAAAAATGGATTTAAAACCAACAAAGCCTTTGTCTGGATTTATAGAATTGTTGCCTGTGCAACAGCGTTGTTTTGATTATTGTGCAAATCGTATGCAGAACGTATTAAAAACCGCAGGTTTTAATCGTCTTGATTTGCCGGCAATTGAACGGGCAGAGGTATTAAGTGATAAAGAAAACTGGGACGAAATAGAAACTCAAATGTTTTTGTTTCAAAAGGCTGATACCAAAATGGGACTGCGTTATGATGGAACGGTTGGATTAGCACGTTATATCGCAGGGCATCTGAATAATTTGTCGTTCCCATTTCGTGCATACCAATTTGCAAGAAATTATCGTGGCGAACGTCCGCAACGTGGGCGTTATCGTGAATTTTGGCAAATGGATATTGATATTATGGGAATTGATAATTTGTCTTTGAATTACGAAGCTGAAATTATCGCAACTTTGGCACAGGTTTATAAATCTGTGCAAGAATTTATCGGTTCTATAACAATCAAAATTGGAAACCGTAAATTCTGGAACGCAATGTTTGAATATCTTGAATTAGATGATAAACAAAGTCGTGAAGCTTTTGTTTTGATTGATAAACGTGATAAAATCCCAGATTTCAAAGATGCTTTGGTTGAAATAATTGGTGAACAAAAAGCAAGTGTTATAGAAAGCGTTTTTGAATCCGGTTATAAATCATTTGCATCTAAATCTGACAAATTATCTGAATCAATCAAAGAAATGGATAATTTGATAGAAATATTAAAAACTATGGGTGTAAATAATGCGGTAATTGATGTTTCTATTATGCGTGGACATTCTTATTATACTGGCATAGTTTTTGAATTTTTCTTGGATAAATTCCCAGAAATGCCAGCTGTTGGTGGTGGTGGTCGCTATGAAAATTTGGTATCTAAGTTTTCTAAGACAAAAATTGTTGGATTGGGCGGTTCTGTCGGCGTATCGAGAATACTGGTCGGTTTAATGGAAGATAATAAAATTGATTTATCGCAATTTGAAAATATTGTTGATGCAGCTGTATTGGTTATGGGCGATGCGAATGTTCCGTATGCTATGAAATTGGTCACTGAATTGCGTGAAAACGGAATCGTTGCTGTGCCGTATTTGGATACCGATAAAAAATTCAAAAATCAAATTGAATATGCTGATAAAATCGGTGCGAAATACAGTATTATTATCGGTGATGACGAAGTAGCAAACAAAATTGTTTCATTGAAAAATATGGAATCTGGTGCTCAGGAACCTGTGGCATTTGATGATGTTGTCCAACAAATAAAGGTGAAATAATATGATTATTGAAGACAAATTATTGGACATTAAATCGCGTGCCAAAGACATTGAAACCAAAATGAATTCTGGTGAAATATCTGGCGATGAATTGACTCGTTTATCCAAAGAATATTCACAGTTGGGCGAAGTTTTACCGTTGATTGATAAATATCTGCAAACTCAGCAGGGTATCAAAGATGCAAATGAAATGCTGTCTGACCCGGAATTAAAAGGCATAGCAGAAGAACAACTGAATGAATTAAAACACATGTTGCCAGATTTAGAACGTGATTTGCAGATTGCTTTGTTGCCACGTGACAGTGCTGACGATAACAGTGCAATTGTAGAAATTCGTGCTGGTGTTGGTGGGGAAGAATCTGCTTTGTTTGCTGGCGATTTGTTCAGACAATACCAATCGTATGCATTGCGTCATGGTTGGAAAATTGAAATCATAGAAGAAAACGCAACATCACTTCGTGGATACAAAGAAATTATTTTCAAAGTAGATGGTGTTGGTGCGTATGCTAGATTAAAATTTGAATCTGGTATTCATCGTGTGCAACGTGTGCCTGAAACAGAAGCTGCTGGGCGTATTCATACATCTGCTGCATCTGTGGCTGTTATGCCAGAAGCAAAAGATATTGATGTTGTCATAGATGACAAAGATATTCGTATTGATATTTTCCGTGCATCTGGTGCAGGTGGACAACACGTGAATAAAACTGATTCTGCGATTCGTATTACTCATTTTCCAACAGGTATAGTGGTAACATGCCAAAACGAACGTTCGCAATTACAAAACAAAGCAACTGCTATGGCTGTGTTGCGTTCACGTTTGTATGAAAAAGAACGTAATGAACAAATGAACGCATCAAACGCATCTCGTCGCAGTATGGTTGGTTCAGGTGACAGAAGTGAAAAAATCAGAACTTATAATTTTCCAGAACAACGTGTCACAGACCATCGCATTAAACTGACTTTGTATAAACTGGACGATATTTTGTCTGGTGGTGAAGGCTTGGACGAAATGATAGATGCGTTGATTTCTGCCGACCAGTTGGAAAGATTGGCTGCACTTGATTGAATTTTTTATTGTCTGTTTTAATATTTATGATAAAATATTGAAACATGAGAGTGAAAAAACAGATACAGTTAGATAAACCAATCGTTATGGTTGGGTTAATGGGGGCAGGCAAGACCAGTGTTGGTCGTGCGTTGGCTCGGTATCTTGGAATCCCGTTCGTTGATTCTGACAAAGAAATTGAAAAAGCAGCAGGTTGCAGTGTTGTTGATATTTTTGCTATGTATGGCGAAAAAGAATTCAGACGGGTGGAAGAAAAGGTTATTGAAAGACTGTTGGAAACACCACCGTTGGTAAAAGTTATCTCTACCGGAGAGGGTGCGTTTATAACCGATGGTGTTCGTAACATGGTTTTAAAAAATACGTTAACAATTTGGTTAAAGGCTGACTTAGAACTGCTTGTAAAAAGGACAAATTTTCGCCAAACCAGACCGCAGCTTTTAAATACTGACAGTCGTCAGATTTTGGCTCAGTTGATAAAAGAACGGTATGACGTTTATGCGTTGGCTGATATCATGGTGGAAACCAAAGACGAGAATATTCACAAAACATTAAATAAAGTGTTATGTGCAATAGAAAAAACATCCTGTGTTGACAATAATTCGCAGGACAATCAAAAAGGAGAAAAAACACATGAAAATATTTAAAGAATTTAAAGCTTTTATTAACAAAGGCAGTGCAATTGACATGGCTGTCGGTATCATCGTTGGGTCTGTGATGACCAGTGTTGTCAATTCTTTGGTTAAAGATATCATTATGCCACCAGTTGGATTGTTGATTGGTAATGTTGATTTTTCACAGTGGTTTTATGTGTTGGGTGGCGGCGAAGCAGGTGCACATTATAACACAATAGCAGCAGCACAGGCAGCAGGTGCAACTACTTTGAATCTGGGAACATTTTTAAATGCAGTTATCAGTTTCTTGATAACAATGATTGCAATATTTATATTTGTGAAAATTGTAAATTCTGCTCGCAGTAAGGCACCAGTTACAACACGTGCATGTCCATATTGCAAACAAAATATCAGCAAAGCTGCAACAAAATGTCCATTCTGTTGTTCTGCTGTTAAACCAGAAGAAATCGGCCCAGCAGAAGAAACTGAATTGGCCAAAGGTTTGAAAAACTTAAAAAGCAGAGTTTTAAATGCGACCAAAGTTGCAAAGAAAGTTGTAAAGAAAAAATAAAGTTACAGATTAAAAAAATACCGCCATTTTGGCGGTATTTTTTATTTTGTATAGTCTATATTACGAGATGTAACGATTTGCATGTTCAAATTGTTGCATTTACCATATGCCACAGGCGTTACGTTCAGAAAATCGCCTGGTTTGTTTATTGTGCAATCAGAAAACAAGTGTGACCAATCTGAATTTTGTTTAACCAATGATATATTTTCGTTTGTTATAGTTATGCGACATACACGACCGTCTGTTGTGTTGAAACGCATTTCTGGTAAAAAATCTTTGAATTTTGTGTAACAAAGAGCTTCTGCAAATTGATCTGCTTGTTGTTCTTCGTCCAGATATTTGATTATGAATTTATCTCGTTGTGCTTGCAATTCTTGAATTTTTGCATCTTTTTCGTTGCATTTATACATAACTACACCGCATAATCCTGTTATCAACAGTGTAAACAGTAATATAACAGGTACTACAATTTCTGCATTTGCGTTTGAAAAATAGTTGTTGTTAGATGTGTTTTGTTGGTTATTTGAAGCCATTTGAATCACCTTTGATGTTATTTGGTTCTTTGATTATCTAAAAAGCCAGCTGATATATCTATATTGCGTTCTCGTAATATTTGTATCCAGGTGCCTTTGTAGTTTTGATTTATTGATTCTTGTGTTGTTTGCAATGTTTGTTTGATAAATTTGCGACAATTATCATGGTGAATCCAATCATAATTTGTTTTTGGAATAAAATCTTTGAATTGTTGCTGACACAAAGCTGTTATCAATGTGTCTGATTTGTCTTTTTCTTCTGCATATTTAACAGCCCAAGAAAATGCGGCTTTTTTAGATGTTTTTAATTGTTTGTTCAGGTAGTTGCTTTTATGTGCATTGCCAAAACATATTGCAAATATTACCATTATCAAAACAGATGATACAAGTATTTCAATAGCTGTACGTTTGTCGTTATCTAGTTGGTTTTGTTGCTTTGTGTTTGTTATTTCTTTTTTGTCGTTCATAGTTTTTATCCTTTGATTGAATATTATTGCTATTAACGTTGTGCTGAATTTCTAACATTGTCAAATTCAAATATTACGTTTATGCCATAGCATACTGCTAAGACATTTTGTTTTTCTGGTTTCTTTTCATCTGGAATTTCATAATCTGTCACAGTACAATTTGAAACCAGTTGCCATAAATTTCTTTCAGGGTGGCTGATAGGTTTGTGTACAGGTGCACGACAAATCATTGGTTGTGCGGCATCACGTGCGGCTAATTCTTTGTAACCCCTGATAGTTTTACTAACAGGTCTGCCAAATTCAAAATATCTGTATGTGTATTCGTCAGATACTTTGACAAAACTTGGGGCTGCTTCTATATATTGACCGCATTTTTTGTTAAAATCACGTGTACGGTTAATTAATGCGTTGCTGTAATCGTTCAAAGATTCTTTGAATTTGATATCGATATTCATATCGTTGCACACAGCAGATACGTTTTGTTTAAATGGATATCTGGCTGGGTTTGGAATTTCAGATTGTTTTACTGTGCAATGTGCTTTGCCACCCATCAGTTTTTTTACAACATCATTTAAATGTTTTTCAGGTTCTGTGGTTGGTTGTTCAATTATCAATTCACAGGTGTTCGTTTTTTTGTTGAAAGTGCCACGCATATACGTTTCACATTTTTTTTCAAAATTTGTTCCATTAGCACATCTATATGCCCCAAATGACAGCATTATAAATGTTGCCAAAGCGATAATTTCCTTTTTCATAGATTTTTTCCTTTGTTGTTGTTTATTGTTCTTTTATTATAATACAAAAAATAGAATTGTCAAGATTTATTAAATAAAGTAAAACTGGGGTAAAATAAATTTGCAAAATCTATGAATAAAAGTATTGATTTAACATTGGTTTTTTTGTATAATTCCCATAATAAGAATGAAAGGAGAATTTTATGCGTAAAACGATACTGGCTATATCTTTGTTGGCGATTATGCCGATAATGTCTTTTGCAGAAGAAACAACAGACATTACATCACCACGTGTGGCTGAACTGATTGCACAAAAACAGGCAAAGATGAAAAAGCTGGAAAAATGCAAAGGGACAACCAAGAATTTAAAGATAGCCGGATTATCAACATTGGGTGTAACCGCAGTTGGTGTTGCTGCTAACGTGGCAGAGGCGGTTATATTAAAAGAAGAAAAGGGCAAATTAGGCACAGCAACATCTGATGCAGTTAAAGCGTTGTGCGAAAATACAACAGAGGGTGGAAAAAAAGGGTTAGGTGGAAGCTATGATGCTACGAAAAGAGAATGCAGTGTAAAAGGGTTTCCAGATCCCTTACCAGAAGGTATAACCTGTAATGATGCAAGAACTGAATGTTCCAGCGGGAATACCAAAGTAAAGGTTAAGGTTGGAGCAGAAGCACCAGCAGCAGAAGCACCAGCAGCAGAAGCACCAGCAGCAGAAGCACCAGCAGCAGAAGCACCAGCAGCAGAAGCACCAGCAGCAGAAG
>CAJONJ010000027.1 GCA_905236005.1 uncultured Alphaproteobacteria bacterium | reverse complement strand
TTATAAAATAAATAACAATAAAAGAATATATCTTTTTGGTAACCCCAGGTCGGTTAATGACAGGCGTATAGCCGCAAAATTGTATTATTTAAAATTGTATAACAATGGTTTGCTTGTTCAAAATCTTATCCCTGTGCGTCGTGATAGTGACAGTGTCGTTGGTCTGTATGATATTGTAAGCAAAAGGTTTCTTACCAATTCTGGGACCGGTTCTTTTACTGCGGGACCGATGGTGCAATAAAAATACTTTTTTAATGTTGTATTGAATACGAAATATATCTTTTTGTCGTTTTGCGAATTTTGTGATAAAATAGTTCTATATGCAAAAGGATAAGTTTTATGAAAATTATTGGTTTAGATTCTAAACAAGTCGCCCTTAGCAAAAGGAAATTTGGAACAAATACTATCCCAGGGGTGCGTCGTAAAAATGCTTGGCAATTTTTCTTGGAAACTTTTAATGATAAAATCAATCTGATTTTATTGGGCATGTTGATTTTGTTTTTTGTTCTGGCTGTGTTCGGATTTGGGGGCTATATAGAACCTATCGGTGTTGGTGTTGTTCTTTTGTGTGTGGGAATTATCGGGACAATTACTAAATTAAAAGCACAGAAATATTCCATAGATTTAAAAAACAAGACTGCTGTGCGATATGCTATGGTCGTGCGAAATGGGAAATTTAAAAATATAAATACAGAAGATATTGTTGTTGGTGATGTTGTGTTTTTGCAGTCTGGCGAAACCATACCAGCGGACGGATATATCATAGATGGAAAAATAAATGTAAATAATTCTGTGCTTAATGGTGAAAGCGCAGAATGTTTAAAAGAGCCGATTGATGGATTTGAATATAATCGCAAAGCGGAAATTACCGCAGATGATTATGTCAGTAAAAATTTATTGTTTTCTGGAACTACTGTGCAAAGTGGTGAATGCTTTATGGTGGTTGGCAAAGTCGGTGTTCATACTGAAAATGCAAAAACTTTGTTGTCCGTGCGAAATATACAAGAAGTCAAAACTGATTTGGATATAAAGCTGGATAAATTGGCAATGAAAATAGGGCAGTTTGGTTATGTCGGTGGTGTAATTGTTGCAATCGTTTTGATGACTAATATTATCATAAGTGCTGGGGGTTGGAATAATTTTATTGCAACCGGGACATTAAATGTTGTGCATCAATTTTTAAATGTGCTGATTATTTCTTTGACGATTGTGGCAGCAGCTGTTCCCGAAGGGTTGCCATTTATAATTACTATTATCACATCGCAAAATGCACGTAATATGATGCGACATAATGTGTTGGCAAAAAATACCCACAAAATTCCCGAAGCTGGAAATATACAAATCTTGTGTACGGACAAAACCGGGACATTGACATATGGAAACCTGATTCCAATTACTAATTATTTGGGTGATGGGTCCCAGGTTGATTTTAATTCTGATTTACCTATTTCGCGATTTATTGCTGCAGATATTTTATTTAATACGGGGGCTGCGTTTGATGAAAAAGGTAAAATTGTTGGCGGAACCAGTACACAACGTGCTTTGCTTTCTGCATTGGATGTGAATTCCAGATTATTTAAATCTGTGATGAAAGAAATTAAACCTTTGGATAAAATACCGTTCGATAGTGCTAATAAATTTTCGTCGGTTCGTGTGGTAAGAAAGTCTGATAAAAAAGAATTTGTGCTTTATACGGGGGCGCCTGAAATTATCTTGGAACATGTGACAAAGTATATCGATGTGAATGGTAAATCACATAACATAAACAAAAATAAAATGATGAAAATTATTCAGGAAAATGCAAAACAAGCAAAACGAATATTGGCATTAGCATATACGACAGGCAGTAAATTAAGTGCAAAATTGTCTGATAATTTAACACTGATATCATTGGTGTCTATTCGTGATGATGTGCGACGTGAAGTGCCGTCTGCTGTGGCGCGTATGCAAAATGCTGGTATTCATGTAATTATGATGACTGGTGATATTTTGGATACTGCGCGCGCTATTGGAATCGATACTGGAATTATAAAAGATGATAATGATTTGGTTTTAACTGCGCGGGAATTAGACGCGATGAGTGATAGTCAGATTAAAAGAAAATTATATAAAATTAAAGTGATTGCACGTGCTGTGCCGAAAACCAAATTAAGATTAGTCAAAGTTGCACAAGAAATGAATCTTTGTATCGGTATGTGTGGTGATGGGACTAATGATGCGCCTGCATTAAAACGGGCTGATGTGGGGTTTGCGATGGGCAGTGGGACTGATGTTTGCAAGGAAGCAGGTGACATAATAATTACTGATGATAACTTTGTGTCGATTAGTGATGCGGTCTTGTTTGGACGAACTTTCTTGAATAATGTGACGAAATTTTTGGCTTTCCAAATGCCAATAAATATTATCTTGATTGTGCTTAGTGTGTTTTTCCCTCTTAAATTTTTGGTGCCGGCATTTGTTGCGGTCCAAGTTTTAATCATAAATATTTGTGAAGACAGTTTAAATTCTTTGGCTTTTGGTGGTGAACCAGCTAAGGCTGAATATATGAATACGCCACCACAACCAAAAGGTGCATCACTTTTTGCTGGAAAAACTTTGGATAAAATTATCGCAAGTATTACAGAATTTTTTATCGTATTTGCGTTGTTGTTTGTCCCGGCTATACAGCAGATTTTCGGGGATAGCGAAATTGTAAATTTAACAGTGCGTTTTGCTTTGTTGATGTTGGTTGCCATGTTTAACGGTTTTAATGTGCGTGTTGATGATATGCATTTGTTACGTGGAATAGGTAAAAATCCTTTGTTCATAGTTGTGGCATTGATTATCGGTTTTGGTACTTTTGCAATAGTGAATTTTGGTGGCGAATTGTTTCAAGTAACACCATTATCTTTTGAACAATGGGTGGTTATAATAGGGCTTGCTTTCCTTGTAATTCCAATGGATTTAGTAAGGAAGTTTATTGCAAGCAGGTTGCATTTATAGTTTTTTTATGATAAAATTCAGTACTGAAAGGGTAAAAACAAAAAGTTAACGTTAATCAAAAGGAAAGAAAATGAAAAAATATCTTATATTAACATCAGTTTTTGCATTGGCTGCATGTGGCGGTGGTGGACACAGTGGTTCTGGGACACCTACGCGTGCTGCGGTTACTCAGGGTGCGATAGATAGTAATAGTTATATTACATCAATGGCTTCTGAAGTTTTGATTCCAAAGAGTGGTTCTGGGGCTGTTATTACTCGTTCTGGAAGTGTCAATTATAATGGTGAAACTTATACTTCATACAGATTGGATGATGTGAATTTTCGTGTAGCAACAGGTGCTAATGATGCGTTTTTAAGATTCAACATGGATGAAAATGGGAAAATAGATTCCTTGGTAATGAATGTCGGAACACCAGAAGCTATGAGCGATCAACATATGGTTCGTCGCAGTGATGATAAAGCTGATTTTAGGGGTATTGTTTATGAATATGTCGTTTTGGATGATTCTGCAACACAACATGATGATATTTTCAAACAAAACAGAGACACAAAGGTTCGTTTAGTGCTTAGCCCAGCAGAAGATGAAAAATCAACTTATTCTATGTTAAGTAATGCTGCGGCTGGAAAATGTCCGGAAGGGAAGTTCTGTCGTTGGGACCGTATAGACCAGGCTTTCCGTGTGACTTCAAGTGGTAGCGAAGATAGTTTTAAATATTCTGATTTTGGAAAATTACAAACGACCAATTTTGGTAAATACAAAGGTGTAACAGCTGAAAATTTTGCGGATGCAAAGGCACATACACGTAAAACGGATGGCGGTCTTGAAGTAATAGGGAATTATGAAACATGGGCTGATATTACCGATGGCGATTTTGATGATGATTTTGAAGTTTTTGCTGGTGGATATAATGTTGCTGCTTTGCAACACAGACCAACAGAAGATATGCATTTTACTGGTAAAGCAATAGGTAGTTTGTATGCAACTGATTCTGTCAGTCATGATGATGCTGGTGTGTTGTTGACTGATAATAATGCTACCTTGGATTTTGTTGGTGGAACAGAAACGTTGACTATGAATTTTAATAATTCAGATAGTAAGTGGTACAAAGTCACTGTAACCAAAGAAGCTGATGAAACAAACAATATTACGTTTAATAATTTCCATGCTAGTGGTAATCCTGAATACAAGTTCAGAACAGATAGTGGTTCTGGAATTTCTGTAGATAACTTTACAACAGCTGTTGGTAGCGTTGATAATTCTGGTGGCGTTAAAACAGAAGGGTTGTTAGATATGGGCTATTATGGTGTTGCTGGACCAGAAGAAGCAACTGGTATGGTTCGTTTCAAAGAAACGGCGAACGAAAGTGACACGATATATGAACGTGAATTCCGTGCGGGTTATGGTATGAAACCAGGGGAATAACAGTGTATAAAAATATAAAAATCTCTCGCTTTGGCGAGGGATTTTTGTGATTTTGAAATCGGACAAATTTGTGAAAAAGTTTTTTGTAAATTTTTTTGTGATAGCTTTTATTGTTATGCCAGGAATTCAATCCTGGGCTGTGGATGTTGATGGGCTTTCCAGGGTGCAAGAAATCAAAACAGAAACAAAAACACAGAAAAATTCAAAAGCCAAATCTGTTACAATGTCTGCGCTGGATGCTGTTAAATTAGCAGGTAAATTGATTGATGATGGAGACAAAGAACAAGCAACACAAATTCTTACCATGATGCCACAGACGAATAATTTGCCTGTGGAAATCGAAAGATGGTTTTTGTTGGCGCAAATTGAACAAAAAAAAGGTAATGTTGATGAGGCTATTAGAATCTATCGTAAGATTCTGGATGACCAGCCTGATTT
>CAJONJ010000026.1 GCA_905236005.1 uncultured Alphaproteobacteria bacterium | reverse complement strand
GGAGACGAAGGGATTCGAACCCTTGATACCCTTGCGAGTATACCACATTTCCAATGTGGCGCACTAGACCAACTATGCGACGTCTCCTGATTTTTTAATCACTTGAAATTATTCGTTGTTATCAGATGAATCTGGTGTGTCATCACCAGCATCAGCAATTCCATCATGTGAATCATCAACCAAAGAATTTTCCAATTCTGCATCAATTTCACGTAATAATGGATCTTCGCTTGCGATTTCCAAAGAATTTTCAGAATCAGCAATCACTGGTGTTTCTTTGTAAGATTCTACAAATTCATGACGAACAGCATCAATATCCAATTTACCACTGCCAATTTCACGTAATGCAACCACAGTCAGTTTGTCTTTTTCTTTTTCAACCACTGGTTCTGCACCACCGTTTAAATCACGAACCCGTTGGGAAGCTAACATGCCTAACTCATAACGGCTGTCTACAAATGGTAAAGTATCAGAATTTGTTATACGT
This sequence comes from uncultured Alphaproteobacteria bacterium, assembly GCA_905236005.1. Taxonomy (GTDB): domain Bacteria; phylum Pseudomonadota; class Alphaproteobacteria; order Rs-D84; family Rs-D84; genus Enterousia. The sequence goes on along the minus strand of CAJONJ010000026.1, from coordinate 4,313 downwards.
GCCATGATAAATCCTTTGTTGAAATCATTTTTATTCACGATATAATGCCCTATGTACAGTCAAAAATCAAGAAAAAAATATACAAATGAACATAAAAACTTTATCTTTTGGTTGCAGGTTAAACGCATTAGAATGTGAAAAAATTACAAAAATGTTAACTGGCAACATAGAAACTGCTATTTTGGTAAATACCTGTGCGGTTACAGGCGAAGCCGAACGTCAATCTGCACAAACAGTTCGCAAATTGTCACGTGAAAATCCAAATGTAATGATTTTTGTAACAGGTTGTGGTGCAACCAGAAACCCAAAGTTGTTTGAAAAAATTCCGCATGTTGTGGTCATAAATAACAAAGACAAAATGAATTTATCTGTATATCAAAATGCAATTAAGGTCGCAGGTTTTGATATATCTTGCCCAGAAATAAATGCGTTTAAAAATACGGAATCAATATTGTCTAAGAAATTCATTCAGGTTCAAAATGGCTGTAATCATGATTGTACATATTGTGTAACCCGTTTATTACGTGGCAAATCGGTATCTTTTGAATATGATGATGTTTTATCTGCTGTCAAAGAGGCTATCAAAAATGGGTTTTATGAAATTGTTTTAACTGGGGTAGATACAGCCAGTTATGTTAAATTGTATGATGGTAAACTGTTTTTATTGGCTGATTTGTGCGAAAAACTGTTGCATGATGTACCAGATATAAAGCATTTACGATTGTCTTCAATTGATCCGGCTTCACCGGAAATCCTGAAAATAATAGATTTGATGAAGGGAAATCCACGATTTATGCCACATTTGCATTTATCTATGCAGTCTGGTTCAGATACGATTTTAAAATCTATGCGTCGTCGGCATACAGCAGACATGTTGCGTAAAATAATAAATACAGCAAACAAAGATTTTCAAATTTCTTTCAGTGCTGACATAATTTGTGGTTTTCCGGGTGAAACCGAAAAATTATTTAAAGAAACAGCTGATTTAATTCGGGAATTAAAATTGATACATGTTCATGCATTTCCTTTTTCACCACGACCAGATACAGTGGCTGCGGTTATGCCTAATCAAATAAATCGCAGTGTATCAAAACAACGGGTGAAAATAATTTCTGATATAGCAAAAGAAAATAGGGCAGATTTTATGCAACACCAAATTGGGAAAACTGTTTCTGTGTTGATAGAAGAAAATAATGTTGGTCGTACACCTGATGATATAGATGTTAAAATAACAGGTGCACCAATTCCAAATAAAACAATTTGTGATGTTAAACTGATTGGAATTGATACAAACATGTTCATCGGTGTTTGTGCATAAACCAAAAGGATAAAAAAATGACAAACAGCAGAAAAACAGCTGATGATGGGAATTTAATTGTTGCGGGCATATTTGTTGTTTATATGACAATTGTTCTGTTGGGGGTGTTGTATGGTGCGTGCCATCGTGATTCATACGAATTATTAAAAGGACATACTGCAAAATTAGACACAACAGGAGAAGATTTTGGCACAGTAATAGCCAGAGCCAAAGAAATGGATGGCCATTGTGAATATCGTGCATGCGATAAACAATGCGACTGGTATGATAACAGTAATAGCGAATGTAGTAACATGAACAAAGGTGATTGGATTGTCAAAGTTGAAAATAAAATATACAAAGGAACTTCGTTATGCAGTGAAACCGCAGGCGAATTTGCTAAATCTGGTAATCCTAGCCAGATAAATAGTGCGTATTGTTGGTGTAAATCTGGTTCGGATTGGGTACAACATTTATTTTTAAACAGTGCATCTTATTGTTCTAATAATGGTTGTGCTGGCAACTGTGCACATGCTTTCTTGTATTCACCAAAATTCCGTTCTGCAGTATTAAATGCAAAGATACAAATTGTAAAATAATGATTTTTATAGAAACAGCTTGACTTTTGTTTGTTTTTGTCTACTATACACTATATAACAACGAATGACAAAAGGGCTGAATATGAAGTTAAACCTTGAAACAACCAGATACAAACAGATTGAAGAACCAAAATATTTTAACGAAGATTTGTTTTTTTTAACTTGGTGTAATGCAGGGCCTGTTATATTACTGACGGACGGTGTTGACTTGGCAACTGTTTTTACTGTATATGAACCAAGTATGGCATATATTTTAAGACAGTTTTTACAGACTCAAAAAGCCACACTTAAATTCATTGGTTCTGGTGACGAAAACAAACCTTCGTGTGATGAATATTGCAAACGTGTAGCAGTGCCATTGGCCTATGCTTTATTGTATCCAGAAAAACCATTTTCTAAACGTGTGTTAGCAATCAGAGATATGTGTGTTCACAGACAACAAGATGGTTCTTGGACTATTGATTATTGTTTGCAACGCAGAATATGCAATGAAAAATAAGAGGTAATACGTAATGGCAAAAACAAATATAAAATTAGAGATGTTAAACCCAAACCATGCTATTGAATTAGAAAACAAACATGTTATAGATATGGCAGAATTTATGATGCTGCTTATTATGTATGATAATATGGTCAAATCTGAAAAAGAACACGAATCTAATTCAGATGCATTATATGAATTACATTGGATAATTCGTGATATAAAAACCGATGCCATAGGCGGACTAATTGGACTGACGGGTATAAATCACAAAGATAAAAAAGCAACCTTGTTGACTGCAGATATTCAAGAAAGCAAAATGATTCTTAAAAGCTGCAAATTGATAGAAAACTATTGTATCAATACGTTAAAGTTAAATTCTGTTGAAGGTTTTGCTGACAGAGGTATAAATCTAGATTTTTGGAAAAAATTCGGCTATACCACAAAATCTGGCGGTAACACTCCAGAAGATATTTTCTTTTTTACAAAAGTATTTAACAACGTAAAAAAACGTTAGAAAGTCTGCTTGGTCGCAAATGACAAAACAACAGTTATGTTTTGTACACAAATTAAACCTGGTCAAACCAGATTTTTATATATAACGAACACCGCCAAATCGGCGGTGTTTTTTTATGCGTTATTACCGGCTACAAAACCGCTGGACCAAGCCCATTGTAAATTAAATCCACCTAAATCGCCTGTGATATCCATAACTTCGCCAACAAAATACAGTTTAGAACACAACAATGATTCCATTGTTTTGGATGATATTTTATCCGTTGAAACACCACCAAAGGTTACTTCTGCACTTTGCATTCCAATGGGGGTTACATCATCAATTTTAAATTGATTTATTTGTTTTGCGATTTCTATGATTTCGCTGTCTTTGTAATCAGCAATATTTTTTGTGTTTGTGCCGCATATAAATCGTGCAAGTTTTTGTGGTATAAATTCAGCAACAACATTAGTTAAACTTTTTTTGCCATTTATTTGTTTTGTTTTTAATAATTTTTCTGTGGCATTTATGTTTGGGGCGAAATTGATTATCCAATCATGAGTGTTGTATAAACTGGCACGATAAACACCAGGACCACCGATGCCAAAATGGGTAAATAATAAGCTGTCACGAATAATATGTTTATTTAATTTTATATCTGTTGTCAACGAGATACCAGATAAAGTTGAACTAAAATATTTAGTTTTTATTGCACATAATGCCGGGCGTACAGGATTTATTTTATGACCGAATTTTTTTGCTATGATATGACCAATATTTGATACTTTTAAGTGTGGCCAAGATACCCCACCAGTAGCAACGATTAAAGATTTTGATTGAAAGGTTTTGCTGTCTGTTGTAACAGTAAAAATATCATTTTGTTTTAAAACATTTGTGACATTTGTGTTATATTGTATCTCTGTATTTTCAATATCATTTATCAAAGCTTTTATTATATCATTTGCACTATTGGTACAGAAAAAACGTCCTGGTTCTTTTTCATAGTATTTTATTGTGTGTTGTTTAACCCAGTTTAATGTGTCTGTGGGTGAATATTGTGCCAAAGCAGAGCGAACAAAATTCGGATTGTTTCCGAAATAATGTGTATAATCAGCAGATAAATTAGTGAAATTGCATTTACCACCACCAGATACAGCAACTTTACGGGCGGGGTTATCGCCCATATCTAATATCAACACGGATTTTTTACGTTTATATAATTCAGCGGCAGCTTTTAAACCGCCTGCACCAGCACCTATGATGATTGTATCGTATATTTTCATTATGTATATAATATCGCAATAATATAAAATATCAAAAATAAAAAAAAGACCGTCAAATGACGGCTTTTTTATGTGTGGTGGGTTAGGTAGGACTCGAACCCACGACCAAAGCGTTATGAGCGCTCCGCTCTAACCAACTGAGCTACTAACCCACAGC
>CAJONJ010000025.1 GCA_905236005.1 uncultured Alphaproteobacteria bacterium | reverse complement strand
TGGGCATAAGAAGACTCGAACTTCCAAGGTATCGCTACCACTAGTACCTGAAACTAGCGCGTCTACCAATTCCGCCATATGCCCGTTGAAAGCACGATGAATGATAAACCTTTTTCAAACTGTTTGCAACAAGAAAAATTAAAAATTTATATAAAAATAACATAAAAATTTTGTAATTTTACTTGCTCTGATTGATATATTTTTGATAAAATCTCTGAAAGAGATGAAGAAAATTCTGCTTTTTGTTTTATCAAGTATATTCTGCATATTCAATGCGGGTGGTGCTGTTCGTGACGAAAATACCGTTGTTCGTGGAAAAAACAACGTTATCACAACACAAAAACCTGTTGTGCGTTCTATATCAAATCGTTCAGCTGTCAAAAAAACTGTATCAGCCAGAACAAATTCTGGGGTCAGTGTGCTAAAATCTCGCAGTTCATCTACACCTGCTAAAACTGCACGCACCACAGCAACCAGAACATCAGTCATAACCGCAAGACGTGCAAACGTACCAAAACAAAATGTATCAGCACGTGCGGCAACACAAGCCGGTAATGTCGCTACTGACACACGAACTGGACTAGCATACGAACAATGTAAAACGGCTTTCTTTACATGCATGGATCAATTCTGTGAATTAAAAAATGACAAGTTCAAAAGATGCTCTTGTAATGACCGTGTATTCAAATACCAAGATGTTTTAGACAATTATCAAGAAGTATCGGAACACCTAACTGAATTCAAAGAAAATCTTGATGCGGTCGGATTAACTAAAGAACAAGCAACATCAATGAAAACCGCCAGTGAAGGTGAAGATGCTCTAACCGAAGATAAATCTGCATCTAAACAATTATTGCAGGCTATTATGAACGCAATCAAAGGCGAAGATTCTTCTGTGGGAGGTAAATACAAAAATCTGAACAGTTTGGTTATTTCACCAGATATGTCAAATGCGTTTGGCATGAACGATTACGGTCAGGTTGTTGCTGCTTATAACGGAACAAATTTGTACAAAGCTGTTTATCCAAAATGTAGAACTGCAGTCAAAGACGATTGTAATGATGCATCATTACAACGTGCAGTCAACGCATATTTAATGGCCATAGAACAAGATTGCAACACTGTTGAATCTGCATTGACAACTACACAAAAAACTTTGCGTGCTTCTACATACGAAGGCAGTGCTATGTTGGATTTAGCACGTGTAGAAAACCGTCAGAAACACAATGCTGATGATGTAGCAACTTGTCTGGTTAATGTTGAAACCGCCATACAAAGTGAAGAAGTGTGCGGTGCAGGATATCACAAATGTCTTGATAACGGGCAATATATTGATATTGTAACAGGCGCACCATTAACAGGTGTAAAAGATTTTTATAAATTGGGAACATTATTGACATTCAAAAATAATGAAAACATTCAAAATCAAAAATTATCCACTTTGTCCAGCAATCAACAATTTGTAAATTTCTTTGAAAGCAAAACCAAAAAATTTGCCAAAGATGCATTGGATAGATGCACAGAAAAATCCGACCAAGTTTGGCGTGAATATCTGGACAGGGCTTTATTAGACATATATTATGCCCAACAATCAAAGGTTAAAACTATTCAAGACAGTTGTTTAAGTCTGGTCGCAGCATGTTATGATAATCAAAACACAGCTATCAAAGAAGCCATGGCAAATTTGACAGGTGATTACACTTTGACATTGGAACCCGCAACAATAAATTTAACAAACGAAATGTGTTCCGATTACATAGAATCTTGTAATAATATGTTTGTTACAATGTCTGGTGATGTAGTCAAACAATACATGCAAAATAAAATACAAGCAGATTCTGAAACAGCATGTCGTGCAATTGTTCAAAAATGTTTTGATGGTTTTGGTGGTCCAGCATACGAAAATTTCTATTATAAACAAAATGGATTGTTTGCCTCAGGCAAAGCAATTGAATGGTTTACATTATATAATTGTTCATCTGAAACCGGTTGCGATAAAACCCAATACGTATCACAATGTGCTAAAGAATTGGCAAACACCCCGGGGTGCCAAGATACTGGTATGATAGAACGTGTCTTTGGTGGTCTGGATAAATACGAAATAATTGCTGATTGGAAATATGCGTATAAATATATAAATCCCAACAATCCAACAAATACATTTGACAGAAATTTAAGACCACACGGTGTCGCAAGTGAAGTATATTCAAAAATTATTGACACATTGTCTGTTCAATGTGAACAATTGGGTGGTTATTTTGTAGAACCCCAATACGCACAAATGTACGGCTATGAACCAGACAGTTTTTGCAACATAACGCGACAATTTTCTTCACCTAAATCTATTTATGAAGAATTAAACGACCATTACCATTTTGTATCCCCAAATAACGGATCAACTGGTGAAAACATGTGTCCAGCTGGTTACAAAGAAAAAATAGATGTGCAATCTTGGGGTGCGTGTTCATGCTGGGAAAACGGCAATTATCGCAGTAAAAATGGAACCATAGCCAGATGCAGACCTTTGTTACGCGTTTTGGATGAAAAAAGTGATTCCATATCGGAACAAGACATAGAACCTTTGTGTTCAGAAACTTTATTAAAACCACCTGCAGATGGGATTTATACCGAAAATAAATACACAAAAAATTTATGGTGTCAACAAAATATAAAATCATCCAAAGGACAAATATGCCCCTATACAAAAACGTCTACTAATAATGCTGAGGATATCCTAACGAACCAAGTTTTACATAATGATGCACAAGGAAATACAGAAGATACAAGTTCACCAAAAACTTATTGTGCCTCCGCCGACTAGTTTATTTATTCAAAATATCCTTGGCGATTATTTTTGCTGGATTTGTGTTATTTTGACGCCATTTTGAATCAGCACATTTCAAATCAGATATAATTTGTTTTCTGACAGATGGTAATGTCAATTGTTGTAAACAATCCATAATTGCATTTGGGTTTGCATGTTTTCCTAATAATTCTGGATAAATCGTTTTATTCATCAAAATATTCACCAAAGAAACCCATTTTATCCGTAACAATATATGTGCCAATAACACAGTCAACGGATTCATTTTATACACAACTATTGTCGGAATATGCATTATCGCCAATTCAGCAGATACTGTTCCACTGGCAACGATTGCTATATAAGTATTCGCATACAAATCGTATCTTTGATTTGCAAGAATTATTTCTGGTTTAACATTCCAATTCGCAACATGCTTTTTTATGTATTCAGCAGTAGTTTCAACAGTCGGTATAACAAATTTATAATCCTTGTATCCACATCCATACAACATATCCACTGTTTTTTGAAATACTGGCAACAATTTTTTAACTTCGTTCATACGACTGCCTGGAACCAGTGCAATAATTTTATCATTATTTTTATTTGCCTGATATTTATCCAAACCACCTGCAATTGGATGTCCCACAGCAACAGTCTTTAAACCATATTTTGTAAAATAGGGGACTTCAAAATCAAAAAACGCATACAATTTATCAAATATTTTCGCATATTTTTTTGCACGTTTTTCGCCCCACGCCCAAACCTGAGGTGCAACAACATGATAAAAACGAACAGATTTAGAAATCCCACGTTTTTTAGCTTTTTTCACAACAGCCTTTGCAAATCCTGGGGAATCTATGGTCAACACCACATCAGGTTGTTCTGATAATATAGCATCCACGGTTTGATTTATACGTTGTGTCAAAGTACGTGCATGTGCCAAAACTTCAAATATTCCCAACACAGCTAAATCTGATATAGGAAACAAAGATTTTAATCCCATATCTGTCATGTTTTGACCGCCAATACCTACAAAATCAACCGAAGGCATTTCACGCATAATCTTGGCACCCAAAACATCACCTGATACTTCGCCTGCAATAATAAAAACTTTGATTGGTTTATTGGGCATTTTTCGCAGTTCCTATGCCACGTTTAGAACGATTTTCAATAAAATCTATGGCATCCATCGCATATTTGTTATTTTTAACTTCTTTACGAATTTTATTCAATCTGTCTGTCACAGTTTCAGTATCAACATTACACCCGAACACAGAACAATACACAGTATGAATAGCCTGCATATCTTCATTTGTAAATCCGTGACGCATCAACCCAACACGATTGATAGTTCTGTATACCGCACGTCCACCTTCGTAAATAGCATAAGGCAACACATCGTTACCAACACCACTCATTCCTGCAACAAACGCATTACGTCCAATACGAACAAATTGTAATACCATTACACCGCCAGATAAAATTGCATAATCTTCAACTTCTACATGACCAGCAACCTGAACCAAATTAGACATAACAACACTGTTTCCAATTTTACAATCATGGCCAACGTGTGCATTAACCATAATCTGACAATCATCACCAATTTCTGTTCCATCTGATGCGGGTGTC
>CAJONJ010000024.1 GCA_905236005.1 uncultured Alphaproteobacteria bacterium | reverse complement strand
TGGCTCTGTGGCGGAACTGGTAGACGCGCTTGACTCAAAATCAAGTTCTGAAAGGAGTATCGGTTCGATTCCGATCAGAGCCACCAAAGCTTAAAAAAACATCCCCGAATGGATGTTTTTTTATTATTGTTTTATGTCTTTATTTTCCATTATAAAACAGCACCCATATCACCCCAACACATATCAACACAAATAACGCAGCAATAATCATACATGGAATACAATCAAAAAATGTCATTCTGCCACTGTCATTAATCTTACATTTACGGCCACTCAATTGTGGTATTTTTACCATAAAAAATCCTTTTGTGGTATATTTTTATTGTACCATATTTCTAGTAAAAAAACAAATAACAAAAAAACACCCAATTTGGTTAATCGGGTGTTGTTGGTTGTGTTAATCACAGAATCATTTTTTATTTTGCAAATATTCTATGATTTTTGTTGGTTGGATTACGATATTATATCCACCATTTTGGTTTTCCAGACGATAACCTGTTTCATGTGCAATTTGTAAAAATTCTTTTGGCATTAAATCTGGATATACCTGTTTTGCTAATGCCCATGTACCAACGATATATGGCACAGCCCAAGACCATCCACCATCACCCCAATACATATAATAATCTGGATTTACAGGACCCGCAGTAGTACGACCACCTGCCGGAACAATAAAATCCATGTCAAAACGTGTACCATACGAGTTTACATCATCTGGGTTAGAATTTCCCATTCTGTTTGCAGGACCAAACATTGCTATATTCCCATAATAATCCCATGCATTTGCAGTCACAACTAATACCCCAGATTCAATCAAATCTGATACTATCTTTTTAAATTCGGCACCGCGTTCATTCTCTGGGTACCAACCACGACTGATAGATACAGCAGATATACGTTTATCTTTTGGTAAGCGTTTATTCATATTTAATATTTTATTTAAAGCTGTAATATCATTTGTTATATCAAATTTTTCATTCTCTGTTGTTGGAACAAAACCTGTTGCAAAATAAACCAACTTGGCCTCTGGTGCAACCCCAATTGTCTTACCACACACCAAACTTGTTACCGCAGGACCATGATAATTTATAAAAGTTTTGCCTATGGTTTCATAATGCAACAAATTATCTTTGTATTCTTGATGGTCAATATTTAAACCATTATCAATTATTGCTACTGTGATGCCTTTACCAGTTATTCCTTTTGCATGCAAATCACGAACACCTAGCCCTGGATTTTTACCATTTTCCAATGCTGTGTTTGGATTAAATCCAGCTGGTAATTTATCAGCAGAAGGTAACATAGCATTTGTATCAAAACTCAAAAAATTTATTTTATTGCCAATATTGGATAAATCAATTTTGGTAATATCCGCAGACATAACTTCAAACCAGTTCCAACTGATTTGAGATTCATCATCGTCAAAATTTGGGATATGCGTAAATGGCGTTTCAAAATACAATTTTGTTGTTGTATCTATCTTGAATACAGGTGTTCTGAAATAATTAAACAATAATATAGCAGAAACAATTACAAGTATATTTACTGTATTATTCTTAATACATTCCCAAGAAAAAAAATATTCTTTCTTTGTTTTTTTATTTTTTTGTTGTACTTTTTTTGCTGATTTTTTCATGGTGAAATCCCCCTTCTCTGTCATGGGATTATTTTACCATTTTCAGATACAAAAAAATAGAGAAAATTTTTTATTATGAATTACGCCATGCAACGTGATCAAACAGTGCATTTATTTCGTCACGCAGTGCATCATCTTCAAAAAACGCATTACGTTCAGCATCTGTTGTTTCTTGCCCCACAGCTTCGTGATATGGCGTGTATTTTTGCACTGCAAAATCTTTTACACCCAACCCCGCAGATATTTTTGCGATTTCTAACAAATCAGCTTTGCTGACAAAACGTGGATCACATGTGGTACGAACCTCTATACCTTTGCCCAAAGATACCCAATATTGCAACGATTCAATCATACGATTATATGCAATATCTAAACCGGTTAATGCTTTGTAATGGTCACGTGTTGCTTTGAAATCCAAACCAATCCAATCAACAATATCAGAAACTTTCTTTAATAATTCAGGATAAAATCCGTTTGTGTGCAATCCGATTGCAAAACCTAAATCACGAACACGTTTCATATATTCAATTGTGGCATCAGCCTGCATCAATGCTTCACCACCCGAAAAAACGACACCTTCTAATTTTCCAGCACGTGATTTTAACCAGTCAAAAACTTTTTCTGGGTCGTATTCACCATTTCCCAATGGAATCAAATGTTCATTGGAACAATACACACAATGAAATGGACAACCTACTAGAAATAATACAGCGGCCAGCTTCCCAGGAAAATCAATTGTTGTAAAGGAAACTAAGCCGCCGATTTGTATTTGTTTCATGAATTAAACCTATGCGGCTTTTTTCAACAATTCACTGTGACGTGCACCAGTGGTCAGGGAGTTTGCTTCTGTAAAAGTTTTTCTTTCACAAAATTCTGAATATTTACCAATGTTAAAGTGTTGTACTGGTCTGATGTATCCCATAGAGCGTGAAAATACTTCGCATGGTGTTCTTTGATTGTTGTTCATAGTTTTCCTCCCTTTTTTTGTTTTTGATTATTTTTGATTATTGTTCGTTCTTATTAGCAGCGATTTCTGCATCACATTTTGGACAGAAATCATGTCTGCCTGGCAAATAGCCGTGTTTTGGACAGATTGAAAATGTTGGTGTCAATGTCATATATGGCACTTTGTAATTTTCAAAGATTGTCCGAACAATCTTTTCGGCTGCTTCACCAGAAGAAACTGGTTCGCCCATATACAAATGCAACATTGTTCCACCTGTATATTTGCGTTGTAATTCTTCCTGATGTTCCAGTGCGACAAATGGATCGTCTGTGAAATTCACCGGTAACTGAGTTGAATTTGTGTAATATGGTGCATCATCAGTTCCAGCTGTGATAATATCTGGGAAATTCTTTTTATCTGTTTTTGCAAAACGATATGCACATCCTTCTGCTGGGGTTGCTTCCAAATTATACAGATTACCGGTTGTTTCTTGATAATCTGCTAAATTTGTTCTGATGAAATCCATTACATCTAAAACTAAATTTTTACCAAATACTGTTGCAATGTTGTCAGTGCCATTTGTGAAATTCAAAACCATTTCATTTGCACCGTTAACACCGATTGTTGAAAAATGGTGATTCCAATTGCCCAAATAACGTTTTGTAAATGGATATAAACCACGTTCCATGTTTTTAGAAATAATTTTGCGTTTGATTTCCAAAGAATCACGTGCCAAATCCAATAAACGTTTCAATTCACGGAATAAACCTTCACGGTCACCTTTGTGGGTATAACCCAAACGTGCTAAATTGATTGTCACCACACCAATAGAACCTGTCTTTTCAGCAGAACCAAACAAACCGCCACCACGTTTCAATAATTCACGAACATCCAAACGCAACCTGCAACACATAGAACGCACATCAGTTGGGTTCAAATCTGAATTCAAGAAATTCTGGAAATTTGGAATACCATATTTAGCAGCCAAATCAAACAAAGGTTTCACATTTGGATGTTCCCAAGGAAAATCGTCTGTGATATTATATGTTGGAATTGGGAAAGTAAATGGACGTCCCTGTGCATCACCTTCTGTCATGACTTCCAAGAAAGCTTTATTTATCATATCCATTTCTGGCTGTAAATCACCGTATGTGAAATCAACCTGTTTTTTACCAACGAATGGACGTTGTTCACGTAAATCTTTTGGACATGTCCAGTCAAATGTAAAGTTTATAAATGGTGTTTGTGTTCCCCAACGACATGGTACAGAACAATTAAACACCAATGTCTGCATAGAATTTTTAACATCTGCATATGTCAATTTATCCAATCTGACGTATGGTGCCAAATATGTATCCACAGACGAGAATGCCTGAGCACCAGCAAATTCATTTTGCAATGTTCCCAAGAAATTCACCATGTGTGAAATCGCAGTTGCCATGTGTTTTGCTGGTTCGCACTGCAAATAGCCCTTTACACCATTGAATCCTTCGTATAACAATTCACGCAAAGACCAACCTGCACAATAACCAGTCAACCAGCCCAAGTCATGAATATGTAATGCTGCACATTTGTGTGCTTCGGCAACTTCACGTGGATATAAACTTAACCAATATTCAGCAGTAACACGTTCACTGGTTCTTAAAATCAAACCACCAATAGAATAACCAATATTTGCATTTTCTTTGACACGCCAATCGCCAGCAGATACATAACCGTTGATTACTTCTACTGCATCAACAGAAGCATCACGAATTTCCGAACGTTTTTGACGATATATAATATAAGATTCCGCAGTTTTATATGCATGTGCATCCATCAAAGTTTGCACAACTATATCTTGGATGTCTTCTACATTTGGTATTTGACCTGCAAATTTTTTATCCAAACGTTTTAAAACATCTTGAGTAATTTTTACAATGTCTGCATCAGATAATTCACATGTCACAGCAACCGCTTTCTTGATTGCTTCAAAAATCTTTTTAGCATCAAAAGGAACTACTTCACCAGAGCGTTTTTGAATAGATTTCAAACCACATGTTAATGTTGATACAACTTGAATTTTTACTTCGTCTTTTTCAGTTGCCATTTTTATAACCCTTTTTCCTTTAAAATACTATATATAGTATCCGTTTTGTTCTTTCTGTAACAATATACAGTATTTAGACATAATTCTCATTATAAAAAAAATTTTTTTTTACATTTTTTTACTTGCAATTTTGTACGCCTTAGCAGGTGTGGCTTTGGGACGATTTTCATAGCACCGATTCGGACCTATTTTGGACACCAAATGTTTTTTTGTGCAAATTTTGATACTAAACACCCTAAAAAAACGATTCGGATACAACAAAAAACACAATATATTGACATAAACACAACAAACTATGTCTACATATTGATTTTTTAATAAAATTCTAGGTATTATCCAATTTAAATTTTGAACAAATCCGCACAAATCAGCCGATTCAGGTATGATTCGTTACTGTTTTATCAGATTTCTATATATTGTGTTACAACAATTCTGTTACGAATCAGCGGAATAATAAAAGTAAAAAAACAGGATGATGGGACGACCCAAACAAAAAAAGAATAGATTCGTGCGAAAGCCACCATCCTGTTTGTTAAATATTCTCTCTTCTCTGCTTTCGCACTATATATTTTATCACATAAAAAAATATTTGCAAAAACAAAGAATGCCCCATTTGGGGCATCTGAACATAACAATCAAAATACGAAAAGAAAATTATCGTTCACAAGATGGTTTTTCACCAAAAATCCAAACGAATGCCCAGATTAAAGCAGCGATACCGATGATTGCGTACACGAATCTGGATAACAATGTCATTGGACCAAACAACCAAGCAACCAAGTCAAATTTAAAAAATCCGACCAATCCCCAGTTTAATGCCCCAATCAAAGACAAAGGTTTTAAAACATAATGCATGAATGCTCCCATTTTTTTCTCCTGTGGTTCAATGGTTAAAGTCATTTAAGACAACAATATTATAACCATATATTCAGCATAAATCCGTAGGAACGATATCATATAAAAAATCCCCGATATATTCGGGGATTTTTGTTTTACTTTGTTTCCTTAATCAATTTACCGTCTTTATAAACCCTTTCTTCTGTTATTTCTCCATCTTCAGAATAATACCGTTCAACACCATCTGGAATACCATATTTATGTGTCATTTCGTGTAGCAATTTTCCTGGTGAACGGAAAGATTTTCTTGTTCCATGACTTGCATCATATATGAAAAACTGTTCATAGCGTAATGACCCATCTGAAAAATATTCCCTGTCATAACCGTTTCGCAAACCTTTATCATAGTTTGTTTCGTGATCTAAAACACCATCTTTGTCATAATGTTTTTTTATACCATTTAATTGTCCATCTTTCCAAGATTCTTCATATTCCACTACAGTTTTTTTGTCATCATAGTAAGATTTTCTGATACCATCCAATTTACCATTGACGTAACTTTCTTCACCAACTAACCCCTTATCAAAATAGTCCGCTTTTTTCAGCAACCCATTTTCGTCATAATATTTATAAGTTGCTTTATTATCGTTATAAATATGTTCTTCTGTTAAACGCCCCTGTTCATCATATTTTTTTACATTAAGCCATTTACCATTTTTGGTCTTAAATTTGATTGCTGTTTTACCATTTTCATGCAAAGCATAACTGTCTCCACTGATACCGTTTTTGTATTCGGTAACCTCGTTTAAATTTCCATCTGACCTATAATCTTTCACAATCCCATTTAATTTACCATTTCTGAAATTTCCCTGGGACGACAGATTTCCATTTGGCCAAAAAGATTTGTGTTTTCCAACAGCTAAACCATTTTTAACGGAAAAATCTTCTTGTTTTACACCATCAGGATAAAATCCAACAACATGTCCACTGACTGCATTACCATCCATATCAATACATACAAAAACTTCTGTTTTATCTTTACAAAAAACTTTCATGTCTTTGCATGTCAGTTCCTGTCTATACCCACAAAAAACGTCTTGGTTTAAAATATATTCAGGTTCTTTGTCACAGGCACCCAACGCAATCATCAAAGATAATAATGGTAAAGTTTTTTTCATATTCTCTCTCCTTTGAATTTAACATACAGGTATTTTATCATTTTTTGAATTGCAAAAGAATAAAAAAATTCCCTGATAAAACATCAGGGAATTTTTATTTACGCAATTATTATTTCTTGCGTGGGTATTTGACCGCAGCCTGTGCAGCAGCCAAACGTGCGATTGGCACACGGAACGGACTGCAAGACACAGAATCAAATCCCAATTGATGGAAGAATTCCACAGATTCTGGATCGCCACCATGTTCACCACAAACACCTAAATGAATTGCTTCACCTTTGGTGCTACGTGCTTTGGCAACTGCGTCTTTAATCAACAGACCAACACCCAATTTATCAACAGATGCAAATGGGTCTGCGACATATACACCACGCGCACGATATTCGTCTAAGATTTTACCAGTATCATCACGCGACATACCCAATGTTGTTTGTGTTAAATCGTTTGTTCCAAATTCAAAGAATTCGCAACTTTCTGCAATTTCATTTGCCAACACAGCTGCACGTGGTAATTCAATCATTGAACCAACTTTGTATTCAATGCTGTCACCAATTTCTGCGAACAAAGCTTTTGCAGTTGCATCAATTACAGATTTAACAATGTCCACCTCTTTCTTGGAACCAACTAATGGAACTTCTATTTCTGGGAATACACGAACCCCCATTTTTTTGCATTCCACAGCAGCAGACAAAATCGCACGTGTTTGCATTTCGCAAATTTCAGGATATGTAATTGCCAATCTGCAACCACGATGACCCAACATAGGATTCTGTTCTTTTAATGCTTCAGCACGTGCCTTTACAAATTCAACAGATTTTCCAATATGATGTGCCAATTCTGCCATGTCAGCTTCTGTATGTGGCAAGAATTCATGTAATGGTGGATCAATCAAACGAATTGTTACTGGCAGACCATCCATAATTTTGAACAATTCAATAAAGTCTGCTTTTTGATAAGGCAACAATTTATCCAATGCAGCACGACGACCAGCTTCATCATCAGCCAAAATCATTTCACGCATATCTTGGATACGACTTGGATCAAAGAACATGTGTTCTGTTCTTGCCAAACCGATACCTTCTGCACCAAAATCACGAGCCTGTTTTGCATCTTTTGGTGTTTCTGCGTTTGCTTTGACTTTCAAAGCTTTGATTTCATCAACCCACTGCATCAAAGTTCCAAAATTACCAGTCAATTCAACAGATACTGTTGGGACAGCACCTTCTATAATTTGACCTTTGGCACCATCAATAGAAACCCAATCACCTTCGTGAATTGTTACACCAGATGTTGTTTTCATTGTTTTTGTTTCATAATCAATCTTTATATCAGGTGAACCAGACACGCATGGTGTTCCCATACCACGTGCAACCACAGCAGCATGTGATGTCATACCACCACGTGCAGTAATCACACCCTGAGCGGCATTCATACCAGCAATGTCCTCTGGTGAAGTTTCAACACGAATCAACATAACTTTTTTGCCATCTTTGTGCCATTGTTCTGCATCCTCTGCGTTAAACACAGCCTGACCAACTGCGGCACCTGGAGATGCTGGCAAACCAGTTGCGATAACTTTCTTTTCAGCTTTTGGGTCCAACATAGGATGTAACAAATGGTTCAATTGGTCTGCACCAACACGCAAGATTGCTTCTTCTTTGGAAAGCAGTCCTTCGTTCACCATTTCTACGGCCATACGCACAGCAGCTGCCGCTGTTCTTTTACCATTACGGCACTGTAACATCCACAATTTTTTATGTTCAATTGTGAATTCCATATCTTGCATGTCTTTATAGTGTTGTTCCAATTTGTTACGAACATCAACCAATTCTGCATAAACTTCTGGCATAGCTTCTTCCAAAGACACACGACCAGAACCATCTTTTGCCATAGGCTGTGGTGTTCTGATACCAGCCACAACGTCTTCACCCTGAGCGTTAATCAAATATTCGCCATAGAATTTATTTTCGCCAGTTGCTGGGTCACGAGAGAAACACACACCCGTTGCGGAATCATCACCAGAATTACCAAACACCATTGCTTGAACATTCACAGCTGTTCCCCAATCGCCAGGGATATTATTCAATTTACGATATGTGATAGCTTTCTTGGACATCCAAGAACCAAACACTGCACCGATACCCAATTTCAGCTGTTCCCATGGATCTTGTGGGAAAACTTTTCCGATTGTTACACCAATTTCTTTGAATTTTTCAACCAATTCTTTCAAATCATCAGCTGTTAATTCAGTATCAACTTTGTAACCTTTGTCTTCTTTCATACGTTCTAAAGTATGTTCAAACAAATCAATATC
>CAJONJ010000023.1 GCA_905236005.1 uncultured Alphaproteobacteria bacterium | reverse complement strand
TTTAACCGATTTACCAGCATACGTGCAACGCATAGTTTGTATGTATGCTTCCATATCTGCATCTGCTGCTGCATCAGCCTGTTTTTCCGCTATACCCTGTGCCAATTGCATTGCACCTATGCCCATAGTGGCTTGTGAGAACATTTCTAGGTTTTTATTTCCTTCCGATTGTTCTTTGGCTTTCGCTTTGTCATATGCAGCCTGAGCCTCTGCCACGCTTTGGGAATTTGCTGATTCATTATTTGCAGTGGCACCTGCATCAGGTTTGGCGGTATCTGGATTGTTTGTCGCAGGATTATTTGCATTTGCGGATGCAGATTGCGATTGATTTGTGCCTGAACCAGAAGTATACAATTTGCCAACGGGTAATTGGGCATCAGACATAATTTTGCGACGGGTTTCTGGCGAAATTGCTTGGTATGCTGGATCGTTATACAAATTATTCATTGCAGTTACATAGGCGGTTTCCAAAGCCTCAGACGTTGGGGCATCATTCATTGCCTTGATATCAGCATCAAAATCAGCCCATGCAACCATCGGCAAACATATCAATATAGCAGTTAAGATTATTCTTTTCTGTTTCATTTATAATGGTTTTCCGGCTGTTCCGGGGCTGGTATTAAGTTGTTGTGCTTTGACTTCTTGTTGATTTGCAGTTTCTTGGCCAGGAACATCTTGTGTTTCTGGTGTTTTTGCTGGTTGTTCAATTGGTGTATCTATTTCAACTTCTTCTGCTGCTGCCTCATCTGTATCATTTGCTGTAGTTTTATCTTTTTCTTTATCTTTTTTGCTTATACATTTCGTTTTGGCATTATTAGGAACATAACCGTCTTTTTTACAGGTATCCAATGCACAAACCATTTTTTTACCACGTTTTTCATATTTACCAGTGCCATGATTTTTAGCACAATCTTCACCCGCATGGATACATTTGCTGCCATCGTACATACCACCGTTGTCTTTCTGACATTCTTTGGCTTTGGCTGAATCTAATGCGGTCTTGGCTTTTTGGGTGTCTAAAGCACGACCAATTGAACCAGATGTTACCATGCTGGCCGCCAATCCAACACCAGAACCCAACATAGCTGACGTAGCAGCCGTTTGCATACGTGTTTCACGATATGCATTTTCTTTGTATGTTGTTACGTCAACACCAAACCATTCTGGTTGACATACAAATAAATCACCAGCATATCTTTTGCGTGATGCCATCGGGGTTTTGGCATCTTCGCCAGCATAAAAATGTACTGTGTAAACACAATCAAACGTGCGTTCGTCAAACATTGCCCCCAATCTGTTGCATGCACTTTTCATCAAATCACGCAGGGCGTACATACGTTGTTCTGATTCTTTGATTTGAGATTCAGCTGTTTCACGCAATTTGCCAATAACTGTACCAAAACGACCGGGCAAACCAGAATCTTGTTCTTTGCATTTATCTGCAATTTTTTTACATTTTTGTGCAGCTGCATCTGCATCAGCTTTGTCAAGACATTTATCAAAATTTGCTTTGTTCAACCATGGCAGATTATATAGATTTTCTTCTGCTACGTCGTATTTCTTTGCACATTCTGTCACCATGCAATCGTTATACGCATTACCACATTCTATGATTTTATTGTATGAAGATAAACGAACATTCAAATCACGATCTGCTTTGATTTCAGTAGAAAACAATTTGATTTCTTCGCCACTGCATGGTAAATCACGTTTGCATGCATTGATTTTATCACCAAACATTGTATCACCGTCAGTCGCACATTTTGTAAAATCTGTGCCACATTTTTCGGACATACATTTACGTAATCCAGCATCGCATCTGTTTTTACCACCAGTTAATTCACCGCCCAGTTGTTTTTCAACCAAATCACGTTGTTCTAATGCTTTGATACTGTCACGTTGTCTTTTGATTGTATCAGCCAATTCACTGTTTAACGAAGATGAACCAGATGTTGAACCAGCAGCAGATTGAAATGCTTTTGCAAATTCATTAGAACTGGTTTTATAAGATTCTTTTGGTGTAACTGCTGTGGGTGTTGCCACTGGGGCAGGGGTTTCAGTTACCGCAGTTGCAGTTGCAACATTATTTGCAATACCTGAACCACGAATCGCCACACGTGCTGCAATTGAATCTGTTTCCATCGCACACACAGAACACAATCCAAATATTATTGGTAATGATTTTTGCAAAAATTTAGTTTTTAACATTTTCATTTGTTTCATTTCCGTTCGTGTTCTATTTCAACCGACTGCATGCTGTGTCATAGAATTTGCATAACAATTCAGCCAACGTTTTTTCAAACGATTTCGTTTTGCCTTCACATTTATTAGGCAGATTGTTTGCACATACTGTATTTATGCAACGTTGTTTTGCAGAATCGTCTTTGCAACCCATTTGTATTTGGTTTAATTTGCTTTTGCGGCGATCTTGGTATGCTTTGACAATTTTTTGTAACTGTTCACCAGCAGCTGCTAACATTTTATTGCGATCTGATGATAATGATTTGCGAATGTCAGCCAAATATTCATCACAACCAGATTTTTCTATACTGCATTCTGAAAAATATCTATCAAAATCAGCATCCGATTCGCATCTGGAATAATCTGTTAAACAATGTTTGGCTTCTACCATACATACGCTGATTTCTGTGGAACATACACCCCTGGATTTTGTTTCTTTAGCCTTTTGTATCAATTCAGACGTTTTGGCCGCAATCCCAGCCGCAGTACATGATTCTGCAATCAAAGGATGATATGAATCCGCCAGTAATTCTTTTATTTCTGATACACTTAAATTTTTACAGTCAGTTACTTTTTTTAAACATTCTTTGATTGTCCATTCATATCTTTGTTCACGTTCACTGGGTCCCGGTGCTTTTTTTAATGTTTTTTCAGACAGAGTGTATTTACCGGTAGTTCCAGCAGTAATGTTTTTAAATTCAAGTGCAACCCCAGCCATGGTGTTTTGCGTTGATGCTGTTGTTGAAGGTTCACCAGGATCAATCCCCAATTCTGCACAATTAGGACAACAATACTGACACCGAGCAGCCGGATTTGCATTGATATTTATTGCACAGGATGAATCCATACAACGAACAAAATTATTGACAGAACATGCACCAAACGCAACAGCAGGTGCGAATAACAGACAAATTAACGAAAATAATTTGTTATATTTCATTTCTCTCTTGTCCGTCAGTATATCAAAATTCAAATATTAAAGCAAAGAAAAAATACTATAATATATTAAGTAAAAGTGCTGGACATGATATAAATTTTTATGCTAAGCTTTGTTTTAAAGAGAGAATTATTTCATGAAAATCATTAGATTTTTGGCTTTCTTAGCATTTTTTATTCCAGGCGTAGCTTTTGGGGTCGGTGGGTCTGATTTTCAAAATGCAGCACAGTTGTTATCTGCGGCACGTCGTGGTGATACACAGACTGTGCAATCTTTGTTAAATGCGGGGGTTGATATAAATTATGTTGATTCAACTGGTTTGTCGCTGGTTTGTACGGCTGTGATGAATAACGATAAAAAAACCATACAAATTTTGCAAATGTATGGTGCTGATGCATCTGGTTGCGACAGACAAATAAAAAAATATAAACAAAAATCAAAAGTGGCAGCCAAAGGTGAAGAATATGATTTCTTTAGCGGATTGTCTTCATCACATATTGTTGCGTTGTCTGCTGTCGGAATTGCTGCGGTGATTGGTGGGGTGGCTTTGCTGTCAAATATTTTTGATTCCGATCATAAAAATAATAATGGTGGGTCGTCCAGTGGGTCACGTCCAAATGGCAGTGGTGATGGTTCAGCAACCGCTGGAAATCCATTGTTGACACCGTCTTTGCCGTACGGGCCAGCATGCAAAAATGGAAATTGTCCAACAGTGGGGCTCAGTGAATCCTATAAAGAATGGGAACCGAATACCGATACTTTGCGGCAGTGGGATTTTGAGTTTATGTCAGATCCAGTAAATGGTTTTAATTATTTGATGGCTTCGCATGCGTATGATGCATTTATTCGTGGATATTTGGGTATGAATACAATTCGTGTTGGAAGTGATAAATTACCTTTTGATTTGACCACGTTGGATTATGCCCCTGCGGATAGACCAGATGGTGGAAAGCCTGTAAACGTTGCGATGATTACTGGGTCTGGGGTAAATTTAACGGGCAGTGCAGAGGATGGTTTATTGTATTGGTTTGATGACAGTCAGATTTCTAATGCACAACAACAATGTAAACAGTATGGATCAAACAGTGAACAGTGCAGTGAAGCTTTGGCGGCAGCAAAGCATCCAGCACATAAGTATGGTAATTTTTCTGGAAATTCTATGCCAGGAACAGAAAATGCAACAGGATTTGATTTGTCTGGTATAGGAACTGTGTTTGATGGTGCAACCATAGAAGATACTATATTGGCAAAAATAATTGCAGGTTGGGAAGGTAACGAACGTGCTGCTGGTGATTATTATGGTTTTATTCCAAATGGACAATTAAATGTTTACAGAACGGGTGACGGAAAATATTTTGTTGACCCAGACAGCAGTGCAATTGCAACAGGATCTTATAGTTTTGCTAACGGAACATCTATAGATGAAAATGATACAATAACTTTGTTTGGTGATAAAACGTTGAAAGTGACAAAGGTGGATGGAACTTCGTTTATCGCTACATACGGCACAGGTGATGATATGGTTACTTATCATGGGTTTGTGGTTGGCAATACATTATACATTGATTCTAATGCAGATAAAGATATCAATCAGATATATACAATGAACGAAGGCAGTTTGACTTTGTCCAAAGTTGCACAACAGGCTGACTATAAAACATATACTGCAATGTTAAATGCAATAAAATCTGAAAATTCAAAAGTTGTTGCGAATTTTGCGTTGCCTGCGGCATCATCTGGAATTGATTATAAAACAGTTACGGATGCTAAGGCATTGTATGATCGTTCTGATCAGAATCCTACTGTGTTCTTTGTGGACGATGGTTTGTTTAATCAATATTATGATTATGATGGTGATGATACTATTTCAGGGAACAAAAAACCTAGTTATAATGCACAAACAGCATTTGATAATTTAAGTGTATATAACAAAATATGGGTGAATCCAGCTGGTTGGAACAGATTCGGAGAAATGGATGGTGCATCTTTGGCACCGCAAGTTGCGACATTTGAAAACTTTATGCCAGTTGTTGTTGATGGAATGGAAAATTTATTTATGACCGTTGTTGCGGTACAACCTGGCAATGCTACTGGAACATCTGGACAATCAATAGCTGATTACAGTGCCGCAGGTGTTGGGACAATGCAGTTATCACAATGGAGTGATTCGGATGAAAATTATTATCAATCTCGTATTTGTGGTTTAACAGGAACTGGTAATAATGGTGCTATGAATCCATGGTGTTTTGCTGCACCTGGAACAACTGATTTGGAAGCAACTGCTGCGATGGCTGGTGCGGTGGCTTTGGTTCACAGTGCATTTGATTATTTAACACCAAAACAGGTTTTCTTGCTGTTAGCTTTGACTGCTGATGGTCCATATTTGGGAACAAATCCAAATTCTAGTACAAATACAGTTTGGTCAGATGCTGATTTGATAGCTTATTTGAAAAAATTATATACATTGCCTGATGGAATGTATGATGATGCAAACGTTTATTTGGATAATTTCAAACAGGCATTTGGTTATGGTGTGGTAAATTTGGAACGTGCAACCAGACCAGGAACAAATATCTATTTCTTTAATGGAACAGATATTATATCCGGCACAACCAATAAACCGTATTGGGGTAAAGCTTTGCAGGCCAGTACGTCACGTGGATCCAGTGTGTTTTCTTTAACAGGGCGGGGTGCTGTTGAAACCGCATTCTTTGATGTGTTGGAAAGCAGAGATGGTTCTATGGCTTTGCCGCGTATTTGGAAAAATACATTGTCTTTGAATACAGATAATGGCAAACATGCTTTGTATATGGGCGATGTGTTGGGTGAATTTAATGTTGATTCAACAAATAAACGTTCCAGTCAGGTTGGTCAATTAAAAATAGATATGGCTATGTCAGAACGTTCTTATAATGATAATCTGAATGGTTTAGATGATATGCGTGTTGCATGGACAACTGATAATTTTGATGTTGCTGCACAATATCAACATCATTTGACAGATGGCGAATCCAGATTTGATGGTCGTGCAAATGGTGTATTGGGATTAGTGTCAAATACTGTGTCTGCACAAAGTATGTATAAAAATGGACGGTTTGGATTTGGTGGTCGTGCGTTTGTTGGTGCAATTACTGATGAAAATTTATTGGATAAAGATCCTGTGGTGACAGCACAATTTGAACCAGGACGTCTTGGGTTGGCAAACGGTGGTTCGTTTGACGCCAAATATACTGATGATAAATTTGGTTTGAATATATCGTTTGGTATGATGCGTGAAAATAATACTGTGTTGGGTATGGTCAGTGATGGTTTGTTAGCTATGAATAATGCAAATACGACATATATAGACACACTGGCAACGTATAAACCATTTGAAAAAGTGAAATTGTCTTTGCGTGGAACGTTTGCTGAAACACGTGCTGATAAACAAAGTGAATTTATTTCTGAATTATCAGATATTAAATCTAATGCGTTTGCTTTTGGTACAGATGTTGGAAATTTCAGTTTCACATTTGCTTTGCCGTTGGCTGTAACAAAGGGGACAATGGGATACGGATATGCTGATTTTGATATAGTTGAAAATAATGGTAAATACGAAATCGCAGTAAATAATCCACATATGGAATATATAGATTTGTCTGCACCAAAACGTGAATTGCGTTTTTCTGCATCATATAAACATGCGTTGGGTGATTGGACTGATGCAGGGGTTGGTTTAATATATCGTGTAAATCCAAATAATATAGATGCGTTTGGAAACGAATCTGTGTTGATGTTTAAATTACATCACAGGTTGGGAATATAACGAATCGTGTAATAATTTTAAAACCGCCAATTTTGGCGGTTTTTTGTGTGGAATACGTTCCTGATGATTTTGTGTTTGTATATGCATACAATGAAAAACATGAAAACGAAAACATTTACTTTTTTGATGATTCTGGCGATTGTTGGAATTCATCGCAGTGCAGATTCTTGTACAGGAATCACATTACAATCCAAAGACGGTGCAAACATTGTTGCACGCAGTGTTGAATGGGCCAATGGTGAAAGTCCCAGTGATTACATAATTGTGCCACGTGGATATGCTGAACAATCTGCGTTGCCAGATGGTGCAACTGGTGGTATGAAATTTAATGCGTTTTATGGTTATGTTGGGTTAGCAGCTGAAGATTATGTCATAGAAGGTTTAAACGAAATGGGATTATCTGCTGGTTTGTTTTATTTTCCTAAATTTGGTTCGTATCCAAAATATGATGCCAAAGAAAAAGATATAACTTTGTCAGATACACAATTTGTTGCGTGGATGTTGGGAAATTTTGAAACAGTAGATGATGTGATTACTGCATTGCCAACTATCAGGATTGTTGCAACCGACCCACGTGCAGAGACTTTGCATTGGCGTGTTGCGGATAAATATGGTCGTCAAATAGTAATAGAATATATTAACGGAATACCAATGGTGTATGAAAATAATCTGGGGGTTTTAACTAATTCACCTGGTTATCCATGGCATATAACCAATTTGAATAATTATATAAATTTACATTCTGGTGGTGTCAGTGCACACGAATTTGGTAATGTGCCTTTGTCACCATTGGGACACGGAACAGGTTTATTAGGATTACCAGGTGATATGACACCGCCATCCAGATTTATTCGTGCTGCGTTTTTCAAAAACAGTGCACCAATGTTAGATACAGCATCAAAAACAGTTGAACAAGCATTTCATATTATGATGGCTTTGACAATTCCGATTGGTGCACAATATTCAGATTCTGCAACTGTGCCGAATATACCGTCAGCGACACAATGGACCAGTGTGACAGATATGACAAATAATAAACTGTATTATACAACTATGTATAATCCAACAATTCGTAAATTTGATTTAGATGCGATAGATTTTGCGAATGTGCAATATCAAAAGCATCCATTAGATAACGAAAAATCGTGGCCAATAATAAATGCTCAAATAGATTAAAAAAATCGCCCGTTTGGGCGGTTTTTATTTATGTTTATATACTAAGCTTTTGATTTTCTCATAAAAATTGATTTTATGTTCTGTTTGGATGTTTTGTAACATAAATATATTGTTTTCAAATGTTTGAATATAATCTGTCGGTAATTGATACATGTTCTTTCTAATCCAGCTAAAAAAGTTTTTAGCGTTCAAAGCATATGTTGTTGATGTTATTATGCCTTTGAATTTTATATTGCTAAAACAATCGGCAAGATTTTCCCCGATTTCGCATAAATTTTTTATATCAGATTCCCATGCACGTCCCAATAATGCCTGCTTTAAATAATCTGTACTTAACAAATCTTGGATTTCCAAGATGCATTTTGTGATACACTCTTTTGCTGTGTTTGCATATTGTTGATATATTACTTGGGTCGGTTGAAAGAATTTTACACACTCTAATAATTTGTATAAATCTTTTGCTTTGGCATTTGGATTGTCTGCAATTAAAGTAAAACAATTGAAATCTGGTTGATTGATACGTCTGGTTAAAATTAAATATTGGACTTCGTCATTAAATAATTTATGAATCATAGATAAATTATATGGGGTGGATAAAATACGTTCCATATAACCAGAATAATCCAATGTTATACGAACTTCTTGGGTTAAATCATCATTTGGATTACGCAGACACCATAAAAGTAATTCTTGTAAATAAGCTAAACATGATGTGTAATCTTTTTGCCATTGATAATAACTGTGTAGATTATAAATATTTCTGGCGTCAGATAAATTATCTGAGGTTACATTGTTCAAAAATATTTCACGTTGTTGTTTTTGGTCGTTAATATAGTGACATTCTTTTAAAAACGCATCTATATTATTTGTACGAAAAGCAACCAATATTTGATTTAAATTCGCACAATGTTCAGTGTTTCTTTGAAATAACATTTGTACAAATTTATTGCGTTCAAAACTTGGTTTAATGCTTTGTTGTAAACGTAAAATATTCGGTGTCATTTTTGTCCTGTTTTGTATATCGTTGCTCGATTATAGACTATATAATCAAATTGTCAATATTTTTAGTCCAATAAAAAACACCATAAACGGTGTTTTTTTACATAATTATTCTTTTATTTTGATACGACAACCATAGCCGGACGTAAAACTGTATCACCGAACATATATCCTGTTTGTATTTCTTCAACAATGGTATTTGTCTTGGTTTCTGGGGTTGGTTTATCAATCATTTGGATTGCGTTATGAAATTGTGGGTTTAATATTTCACCAACAGAATTTATTTTGACAATTCCAATCTGTGCAAAAGCATTTTCTATGGATTTTTGTAATGATTTGATACCTTCATCATCAGGGGTGTGTTTCAAAGCAGCAATAACAGCATCCATTATAGGTAGTATTTTTTCTGCAACACTCATCGCACGATTCCGAGACACAGATTCAATATCCAGACTGGCACGACGACGTGTGTTTTCCAGTTCAGCTGCAGCACGCAGATATTTATCGTTTGTTTCTGCAATTTTTGCGTTTAATTCTTCAATGATTTTTAAATTTTTATCTGAATCTGTTTGTGTTTCATTTTGTTGACCGTCAACAGATACCGTTTCTATTTCAACTTCTTTTTTTACATTTTCTGTTTTGTTTTCCATGATTTGTTACCTTAGTCTTTGGTTTGCTTGTTTTTTTATTCATCTGGTCTATTATAGGTAAAAATGTTGCAGGTTTCAAGGATGCACCCCCAACAATAAATCCGTCAACGTGTGGAATATTTATAAATTCGCAGACATTTTTGGCTGTTATGCTGCCACCAAACAGAATAGGTGTCTTTTCTTGTCCTTTGGTTTTTAATATATCAAAAATCATTTGATGGATTGTTTGAACATCTGTTTTTGTGGCTGTTATACCTGTGCCAATAGCCCAACGGGGTTCATATGCAACGATAAATTTGCCAGAATCTGGTGTGCAATCTAACAACATTTTCTTTATGATTGTTTTGGTTTTTTTTGATTTGTATTCCGACAATGTTTCACCAATGCATATAATAGGAATCAATCCATTTTTGATTGCCATAATTGCTTTGTTTTTCGCAATTTTATCGGTTTCTTGATGATTAGTACGACGTTCGCTGTGACCAATCAGAACATATTTTGCACCAGTATCTTTAATCATTTGACCAGAAATATCCCCAGTAAAAGGACCGTTTGGGTGTTCGCTGATGTCCTGGGCACAAATCGCTATTTTTTTATTGTTATTACCAGAAAGTAAAGTATAGGGCAGGGATAAAATTATTTTAATATCAGTATTTGTACGTTCCAAGGCACGAATCATTTTATTTTTGTCTGCCATATTCCCATTGGATTTCCAATTTCCTACTAATATTTTCATAATTTTTCCTTTTTTATTGATTTTTTATCTATTATTTTGCTATGGTATCGCAAAAGGTGGAAAAATGCTAGAATATTTACGTAATGCTGCCGAAAAAACTTGGGCAAAAATTTTAATGTTTATTTTGATTTTCAGTTTTGTTGGTTGGGGTGCCGCTGAATGGATTTTTGGCAGTGCAACACGTGACATGACTTTGATACATGTTGGAAATGCTGATATATCAGTTCAGCAGTTTGCAAATGAAAAATCTAATGTGTTGTCTGGTATGTCCAAAGAAGAACAACGTGCAGCTTATACAGATTCTGCAAAGGCTGCTGCATTAACACAATCTGTTATGTCATCTTTGACAATGAAGCAGTTGGCTTTGAATCGTGCCAAAGATTTGGGGTATTTTGTATCTGATAAACGAATCGCTGATGAAATTCGTTCTTATCCACAATTTCAAAATCAGGGTAAATTTGAACCTTGGTTGTTTGATATGGTTTTGCAAAGATCTGGTATGACAGAACAAGATTTTGCAAATTCTTTAAGACGTGATATTTTACGTCAGTTGGCTATTGGGGTTATGACTGTGCCTGTAGCTGTGCCACAATTTGCAGTTGATGCGTTTTATAATGGTCGTTATGCTAAACGTGAAATTAAATATGCAACTGTGAAATTCAATGATTTTAAAGTATCCGAACCAACCACAGAACAATTAAAAGCATATTATGCACAGAATCCAAAGGTTATTCCTGAAAAACGTTCTGTATCGTATGTTTTTGTGGCTGCTGATATGAATAAACCTGATAAATATGATGCTGGATTTAAGAAAGCACAACTGGTTGAAGATATGATTATTTCTGGTTCTTCTATGCAAGAAGCAGCAGATAAATACAAGATTAAGTTTGTTCAGGTGCCTGCATTTGCAAGAAATGAAAAAATATCTGACAAAGTTTTATCTGATGGATTAACAGACAAAGTTTTTGCGATGAATACTGGCATGGAAAGCGAATTGTTGGAATTAAAAGATGGTTTCGCGATTTTGCGTGTTGATGATATTATCGCAGAACATAATGCATCTTTTGAATCTGTTCAGAAAGATTTGGTTTCTGGATGGAAAAAATCAGAACAACGTAAAAATGCTTATGTTTTGGCAAATGAAAAATTGGTGGATTTGAACACTGGTAAAGATTTAAAAGATGTGAAATCTGTGATTGTATCCAGAACTGAAGGTGCATCGATTTCTGTGTTAAATGCTGCGTTTGCAAATCATGATGGAACAAATGCTTTGGTTGAAGATACAAATGCGTTTTATGTTGTTCATATAAATAAAAACGTAGCCCCGAAATCAGATGACAAGAAAAAACAAGATATTCGTAAAGAATTGCAAGGTATGTCTGGTCATTATGTCAGTGATGATTATGGACAATTCTTGAAACGTAAATATCCTGTGAAAATTAATCAAAAGAATTACGACAGGTTTATTGCTAAATAATTGAATCGCCCATTTGGGCGATTTTTTGTTTATAAATGAATTTCAATTGATTATAATCGTAGCATGCAAATTGTATCTAATGGTATTTTAATAAGTATGTACCCGTTTTCTGAACGTGATATGGTTGCTCGTGTCTTTACAAAAGATGTAGGTGTTTTGGTGGGTATGTTGCGTGGTGCTGTGGTCGCAAAGAAAAACAAACCACTGGTTGGGCAATATGGAAATGTTTCTTGGAATGCAAGATTAGATTCTCAGTTGGGGGTGTTTCATTGGGAATCAGAAAAAAACTTGTCGGTGCCATTAATGTTAAAATCTGATTTATTAAAGATTATGAATTCTGCGTTCGCATTGATTTATACTTTGATTCCTGAACGTGAACCGTATAGCAATTTGTATGACCGAACATTACAATTATTACAAGATTTACCAAACACCGATTCGCAAAAAGATTTATATTTAAAATGGGAAATTGGTCTGTTGGGTGATTTGGGGTATGCGTTGGATTTAACAAAGTGTTCCGGATGTGGCAAAACAGATGATTTGTTTTACATTTCACCAAAAACAGGGCGGGCAGTATGTGCAAATTGTGGTGCACCATATGATGATAAATTATACAAATTACCGCTGTCTTTGGCGGTTTCAGGACAGTTTTTAAGAAATGTTTGTGCAATGCAGGGTGTTGATGTTCCGATGGCCAGAAAAATATTATAAATTTGTTATTTTTTTGTTGCCTGTATAGATTTTTTTTTCTAAGATTCAATTGTTCAATTAAAAAGGAGAAAAATATGATTTGGACACTTATTATCCTGGTTTTAGCAATTGCATTATACATGTTTGGATTCAAAATGTTCAAACTGGATGGCAAGAAAGCTTCAACTATGGGTGTTTTGATGCACAAAGGCATTAATGCAATCGCTGCTATTTTGATGGCTGGTTGTGTATGTCGTTTAGTTATGCCTGTATATTTAACACAAACTAATCCTGCAATTTTGCAAGAAATGGTTTCTGCTATGCAAGCACAACAAGAAGAAGCAAAAAACAGAATCGTTCGTGATTATGTTGCAAAACATGCTGACGAAATGGTTGGTAACGCACCAATCGCTGGTAATGTAAACGCAAAAAAGACTATTTTCTTGTGGTCTGATTATTCTTGCCCATATTGCCGCCGTGTTCATGGTGATTTGATGCGTGTATTGGCAGAACGTGACGATGTTCGTTTGGTATTGAAAAACTTTTCTATCCATGGACCATTGTCTGATGCACCAGCAAAAGCAGTTATCGCTGCAAAAATCCAAGACAATGCAAAAGCAGCTGCTTTGGATAAATTGCTGATGGATAAAGAATATTACAAACAAGAAGATTTGAAAGATCAAGCAAAATTGCCTGAAATTATTGAAGCTAATGTTATGAAATTGGCAAAAGAAGCTGGTTTGGATACTAAGAAATTGGCTGAAGATATGAAAGGCAAAGTCGTAAGCAACGAATTGAGAAATGTTCGTGATTTGGCACAACGTTTTGAAATCAACGGAACACCATATTTGATTATCGGTGACAAAGCGTTCCCAGGTGCAATTCCTTATGGCAGAATTATTGATGCTTTGAAATAATGCATTGTGTGTAGTATACATTGAACCGCCACCGTTTTTGTGGCGGTTTTTTGTGTTTAGAAATGTTTGAATTTAATAAAAACGCTTGCGGCAGTTTTTATTTTGTATATTATTGATTTTATAAAATACTCAAAAAGAAAGATAAGGATAAGATATGGTTTCCGTTAAATTTGATAAACAAGAATATTTAATGCGTTTGTTAAACTGTAAAAGTTTTAAACTGGCATATAGAATGCCGTTGCATTTGCGTAAAGACAAAGATTTTATAGAAAATAATTTAAGATATGGAAATCATTATCTGCATATAGCCTATGAAGATACTAAAATGGAACCGTTGTTTTGTATTTGGTATGCTTTGATTCAGTGGCCTGATCCATCAGCAGACAAAGTGATTAATTTTATACATGATATGCTGTTGAAAGTAGAAAAAGGCGAAAAAATAGATAAGATGGCTGTGAATTACATGTTTAATACGGTGGAACAAAATATTCTGGCAAACTTGGTGAACAAAGTTAGAGCAGAAAATACAAAGTAATATAAAAAAAACACACCGTTTGAATTTGGCGGTGTGTTTTTTATTTGTCCCATACGTCTGAAATGGTGGCTTCTGCTAATAACGGGACAGATAATTTTGTGACGTGTTCCATTTCGTATTTAATCAATTTTGCGTAATGTTCTGCTTTATCCGCCGCACATTCAAATACGATTTCATCGTGAACCTGTAATATCATTTTTATATCATTTGCATTTGGTGCAATAATTTTATTATATATGTTTATCATGGTGTATCGCATCAAATCTGCTTCAAATCCCTGAATTGGTGCATTGATTGCGGCACGTGTTGCATAACCACGCATACGTGGATTGGCTGCTTCTGGAATTTCAATTCGTCTGTGCCATGGTGTATAAACACAATGATTTTCCAGAACAAAATCAGTTATATTTTTAATATATGTTTTGATTTCTGGTAATCTTGACATATAAGAATCTATTATTTTTGTTGCTTCTTCACGTGTTGTATTCAGTTGACTGGCCAATCCCCAAGAAGATATACCGTACACAATTGAAAAATTAATTGTCTTGGCAGCACGTCTTAAATCTTTTGGTACAGGTTTATCGTCTGGGATATTAAATATTTTACGTGCAGTTTGTTCGTGTATATCCAGACCTGCATTAAATGTATCTTTAAATACAGCAACGTCTGCCACATCAGCCAGTAATCTTAATTGAATCTGTGAATAATCAATACCAATCAGCATATTGCCAGGTTCAGCAACAAAACATTTTCTGATTTCTTCGCCCAATTCAGTTTTTACTGGAATATTTTGCAGATTGGGATTGCGGCTGGACAGACGACCTGTGTTTGTGCTGGTTTGTAAATATGTTGTGTGAATGCGACCATCATTTGCAATTTGATGAGGCAGGGCATCTGCATAAGTCCCAGCCAACTTTGCAACTGAACGCCAGTTTAATATTTTTTCAATAATCGGATGCAATTCAATTAATTCTGTCAATTTGTCTGCATCTGTTGAATGCTTTTTACCAGATGGCAATTTTAATTCATCAAATAATACGGTTGCCAGTTGTTTGGGGCTGCCGATGTTAAATTCATGTCCAGCCAGTTCATATATTTCAGATTCTAATTTTGATAATTGTTTGTGAAAAACATTTGATAATTGATTTAATTTATCACGATTAACAGCAACACCGTTTCTTTCCATTATGCATAATACCAAGCACAAAGGTAAATCGCAGTTTTCATATAATTTTCGCAATTGTTCGTTTTTATTTAATTCGGGCCGCATTAAATTGTAAAGTGCCATACAAACGATGGAATCTTCACCTGAATATTGTGCAGCTGTGTCAATGGGCAGGGTGGCAAAACGTCTGTCTGAATCTTTGATTTTTGCATCAAATAATTCTGCAAAAGAAATATCTTTGTGCCCCAGATATTTTTCAGCCAATTCATCCAACCCATGTCCATGCAGTGCACCATGTAAAGCATAAGACAATAACATAGTGTCATCAGTTGGTTGAATTTTAGTGATATCCCATCCTTCGTTAGCCAATATATGTAAATCATATTTCAAATTGTGTGCAATCTTGGTAATGTTTTTATTTGTAAATATTGACCATAATTTCTTATACACAGATTCAACAGATAACTGATTGGGTACAAAAGTTTCTTTGCTGAATAAATCCATAGATTGAACAATGTGCCGAATTGGAATG
This sequence comes from uncultured Alphaproteobacteria bacterium, assembly GCA_905236005.1. GTDB lineage: Bacteria > Pseudomonadota > Alphaproteobacteria > Rs-D84 > Rs-D84 > Enterousia. Next base: position 14,656 of record CAJONJ010000023.1, on the reverse strand, counting down.
TATGCCCCATGCGTATTGTCGTATGCCAAAGATAATCCAACAATTTTATCGGTTATTTGATTTAAACCGGTTGTTTCTGTATCAAACGCAATTTTGTCTGTAACGTGTGATAAAAATTCGTCTAGTGCCGATTCTGTGGTTATTGTGATAATATTCATATCACCCAAGACGTTGTTTTTTTCATTTTTTATATTTGGTATGCCAATCACAGGACATGATGATTTAGAATATTCTGGTATTTCAGTTGCAGGTTGGGAATCTTGTGGAAATAATTTTTCAATTTTTGTAACCAAAGCATTACTTTCAATTTTATTTTTAACAAAATCTAATGCAGCAGATTTATTAAAAACAAAAGGTTGAATATTTAAATCTGATAAATCAACATCACGTTTCAAAGTTACCAGTTGTCTAGAAATATATGCAGATTCTTTGTTGTCACGCAATAAATTGCGAATTCTGTCATTTTTCACAGAATCAAGATTATTATATAAATTATCCAAAGAACCAAATGTAGCAATTAAATCTGTGGCTGTTTTTGGACCAATTCCATGAACCCCAGGAACGTTATCTGTTGAATCACCCATCAATGATTGAACATCAATAACCTGGGACGGTTTAACACCAAATTTTTCAAATACTTGTTCTTTGTGGATTTCACGCTGTTTCATACCGTCATATAAAAACACACAGTCTGATACTAATTGCATTAAATCTTTGTCGCCTGTGATGATACGGGTTTTGTCAGATTTATTACAATATTGCGTTGCAATTGTTGCGATAACATCGTCTGCTTCTACACCAGAAATACACAGCACAGGAACACCCATCGCGTGGGTGCCAATACGAATTAATTCGGATTGCTGTAACAAATCAGCGGGTGTTTCCCGCCGATTTGCTTTGTATTCAGAATAAATATCTTGGCGAAAAGAGATTCTGGATGCGTCAAACACACATACAAACGAATCGTTTTCTTTGGCATCGGCCAGTAGTGGTAAAACCATATTGAAAAATCCATAAACAGCACCAATTGGTAAACCATCACTGCGGGTTAAGCTGTTGTGCATACCGTAATATGCACGAAATACCAAAGAATTTCCGTCAATTAAAGTTATCATTCATGAAATCCTAGAATATGTAACGCATTTTCAAACGAACATTATATTGCAACATATCAGGTGTTTCATTTACGGCTTTGATTTCGTAAATATTTGGAGCATACAATGCGTGGCCTTCTATATCAAATTTGATTGGCAATGCCAGAATATCAATTGTTGCACCCAACATAGCCTGGTATGCAGCCGTAGAATCTAAATCGTATTCTACGTTTTCAGCTGGTTTATGTTTGCCGTCAAATACCAAACCTGCACCAATACCAAAATATGGTTGAATAACAGTAGATGGAACTTTGAACATAGCATTAACCATAGCTGTATTTGTATCTAAATCTGCGGAATGTAAACGGTTGTATTCAGCTTCCAGTCTGAACAAAGGAATATCTATACCCAAATTCGCACCGAACAGCATAGCAGAATCTGTTTGGTTATCGCTGCGTGTGAAAATGGTTTGACCACCAGCACCAACCATACCACCAACATATAAATCAGCCATTACACCAGCATTCGCAACAGATGTCCCAGCCAATAAAGTTAAAACAGAAACCAAAGATAGTGAATTTATTTTCATATTTTTCTCCTTTATATGATATTATAGTATAAAACAAAGGTTACAACATGCAAGAAAATAAACCTGTTTTAATTGTAGGCTTAGGAAATCCGGGGGCGGAGTACGAATTGACACGTCATAATGTTGGTTTTATGGCGATTGATGCGATGGCACCAAACGATTCGGTTTGGAAAAAAGAAAAAAATGCTTTGACAACACGATGTGAAATTGCTGGACACAAAGTTATATTTGCTAAACCACAAACCTTTATGAATAATAGTGGTGATGCTGTGTTACCGTTGATGAATTTTTATAAAATTCCGCTGGAAAATTTAGTAGTTATTCACGATGATATGGATATCAAAGTTGGTGAAAAAAAAGAAAAAATCGGCGGTTCCAGTGCAGGACATAACGGTATAAAATCTATAGATGCAGCAGTTGGTAATGAATACAGGCGTATCAGGATTGGTATCGGACATCCACGTGATTTTGCATCACCAATTGCACCAGTTGATTGGGTTTTGGGTAAATTTGATTCTGACCAATTATCAGCAATAAAATCTGTGATAAAAACAATTAAATTATAATGTAGTCAGCACGTTGTGCTGAAATTTAAAGAAACCTGAATTGCTGCGTCCATTCACAATGACACAAATTGTGTTTGTGTCTGTATTGTAAATCTGTCCACAAAATTATTAACTTTTACATAAACAACTATGCTTTGGAACAATGTTTATGGATCAGTATTGGGTTCTAGATAATAATAGTCAATCATAAAGTGCTCGTTTAAACTTCCATTGGAAGGGCCTGTGATTTCTGCTATGCACCCCCCAGTAGTAGATGGTTGTGCCGGCCAATTCATATGGGTCCACACGTTTGAATCTGGACTAAATCGAAAATAACACTGTCTATTGAGATGTGCATAATACATCGTAATCTGTTTATAGGTTCCTTCATAGTTTATTGATGTATATTTTGTGGTTTCTGAGCTGGTTGTTTCATGGGCAGGAGGAAAATAATTTCCTAAACTGTCAACAAGAATCCAAATGCCCGTATATCCAACAGGGGTGGTGTCGCATGATATATTATCTGAACTGTAGCTGGGTAGATTATTTGGATGTTTTGTTATACAATACAGTTTTAATTCTTTACCCTTACCGTTGTCACCAGCACAATAATACGGATTAGAATTCTCGTCATCGTTATCGCATGTTGCTGTTTGAACCAAAATAGCCTTATAGTCTTTGGGAACACAAATGTGATATGTTGGATCTACAATATCTGTACCAGCACAGCAATTACCATACATATCTTTTTTATTACAATCTTTGCTACAAAAATTCTCTAGATTATCATAGACATAAATTACATCGTTTGTTGTTAATGGGTATGCGGCATCATCAGTTGGAAACATTTCTACATTACAATCAGAAGAAGAAGGACAGAGTGTTTTTGCACAAATTCCGCACGATTCTAGATATCCAGTTGCACATCTGGGAACATCGCAAGAAGTTGATGTTTTTCCAGCAAACCAAGCCAGCAAGGATGATGTATCGTCTTGGTTTATAAGACACCCCGGAGCAGTACATGTTGCACCATTTGTGGGCAGTGACTGGTTACAATCCCCCCAAATTTTATTTGTAATCAAACATGCTTTGTCATCGGAGTTAGTACAGCTGTGTAAATTATTATTTACTAAAGAATCGATGTTTTCTTCAATCGTTATGGCATCCAGATTGGCAAATTGTTGAACACATTGTTCCACGTCTGCCCAGCATATATCTGTTCTTAGTATAGATTGACGCATTGGTTTGTTTACAGTATCGCACAACGCAAATGATCCAGCTGTACCTGCACATCTTTCCATGATGCATGTTTGACCCACAATTAAACAGTTTTCCAAAATTTTATCATACGTGATATCCGTCATTAATCCAGACAAACCTTTTGACCAACTGCCGTCATCATTAATAGATTTATCCATCAAAGCAATACATGAATTTTGTATGTCTGTACACATACCAGTAGCAGTCGCATCCGCCATAATACTGAATGTTGACACAGCACGTGCATCAAAAGCTTCCAGATTGTTTAATGCATTTGTTTTGCATTGTGAAATTAACGTAACACAGCTGCGTCTGATTTCTTCTAATTTAGCATTTTGTGCCAATTTAATTTGTGCCAGTGCATCTTCTAAGAAATCTGACCAAACATAATCTGCAATGTCTTTGCATTGTTCAGTAGCGGTTTTCAAAAACATTTTTTTAGAATTCAAGAAATCTACAAATGCTTTGTTTGCAGAAACTTTGGTCCATTTTGTGTCACCAGTTGGTGGTGTTAACAAAGTTGTCAGATTAAATAAATCTGCAGATAAAAATGCAGAACCATTAGATGGGTCTATGTATTGTCCAGTTATATCTAGACATTTATACAAATTTTCCCCACATACAGATGCATCTGATAATTGATCCAAAATCTTGCGTTTGCATGTCAAAATATCATCAGAATTTCTTTGTTGATATGCGTTTAAACGTGCCATATCCAGCAAAGCACCGCTTTCGTGAATTTTGTTCATAGCTTTGTTGTATTGTGTGCTGTATGCCTTAGATACGGTGTTACAATCCTGTTGAATTGCCAATTTATAGCTGTCTTCTGCGATTTGTAATTCATCATTTGAACAAACTTCTTTTGCCATTTCTAAACATACTGGTAATGCAGCGTTATATAATCCCAATCCAGATTTTGCAGTTGTGGACATTCCACCAGTAGCATCCACAGTATCCCAAACACTGTCCATGTCTAATTCCAAAGAAACAGATGCCAAATTATTCGTTATTTTTGAATCAGCGGAACCGTTTAACGTCTTAGTTATTTTGTTTAATAATTTTTCTGATTCAGATGTATCTTTTGTGGAAAAGGCCTGTTCGCCTTCTGTGGCAACGTTTATAGCCAGTGCATCTTCTTTATCCAGCCCAACAGTCAACAATCGTTGATTGAATCCCAGCATCTTTTCTTCTGCGTCGTTCAATTGTTTTTTGATTCCGTCAAATTCATGAATTCGGGCAGAACATGCACATCTGCGTAAAGTCGTATCTTTGTTGGCACAAAATTCATCCATACATTCATGATATACATTTTTGCATTTAGAATAATCTTTGCTTTTTATAGAATTTATTTTATCTAAATCCAACGTTGCAGCACGTCCAACATTTTTTTTCTTTTGCGGTGTAACAGCAGTGCGAGTTGCGGTTGTTTTCTTAGATACATTATTGCGTGCCACAGCAGTACGTGATTTTGTTGTGTTTTCGTGTATAACCCCAGCATTGCGGGTTGTAACCGTTTTTGGTGTTGTGGATTTAGCAGCAGATCTTTGTTTAACCACAGGTTGTTTTGTTATAACATTTCTGCTTTTGACCACAGCTGAATCACGAACATTTTTAGTTACAGAACGTGCGTTTTCTGTGTGAGTTTGTTCGGATTTTGGTTTTTGTGCAAAAGACTGAATTCGGCTGTTTCCAGAACTGTTTGTTGTAACTGTATTTATTGTGCCACGTTTATTAGCCGCACGAACCGTTTCTGTATCGTCAGCAAATGCCGTCTGAAATACAGACAGACCAAGGCACACAGTTAAAAACAGAGTAATCCTTTTCATTCCTTAGATATATGTTAGCAAATTTATAAAATTTTGGGCAAGTAGAAAATAAAGTTTTTTAATGTAAAAAAAAAGACCAAGTAGTATAAATTTTTAATTTTGTTTATCCATTAAAGTGTCGCAGATGTGAAGTTTGGTGTGGCCGGGGGGAATTGAACCCCCACGGATTGCTCCACAGCATCCTTAGTGCTGTGCGTCTACCAATTTCGCCACGGCCACGTATGCGTATCAAAACATATTATAAAATTGTTTTTTTTTCAACTGTTTTGTGTTATAATGCATTAAATTGAAGAAGGAAGATACCATGAGAAACATTTTTCGTATTGTCAGCAGTATGGCTGTAATGTCTTTGTTTCCTGTAATAGCAGGGGCAGTGGGAACATATTACAACGGTAATTTATATCAAAATCCACAGCAACGGTATACAGGGGGATACTATAATTCTTATGGTGCTGGGCGTGCTGGATATGGACAAAATGTCCAAAATCAATTGGGAACCCAAAAGTTACAGCAAAAAAATAAAAAACAAAATCAGCAGGGGCGTGCAAAGCAGGGCTTTGTGTTGGATGCTGGGTTGACACATCAAATGGCCAGTTGGGAATTTGATATGAACAAGGCTGGTTCTAAATTACATTATGACAATTTAAGATGGAATGTTTTTGATGTAAATGGAACATATTATTTTGGTGATAATACAAAAATGCAGATCAAGGCAGGTTTGCAATATGGTATGCAATTTGGCGATTCGCCAATGATTGATGATGATATGTCAAATGGTGGCAGTTTGTCTGAAACTTGGTATATTGCTAATACCAGTGGTGGTTTTGATGTTTTAGGATATCAAACCAGTCACAGTTTGTCTGTTGGAACAACCAAAGGTGGTAATCAATTTGGTTTTAATGCAGCGTTCGGTCTGACTGATTATTTTACGTTGGGAAAAATGAAAGTTACACCGTTGTTGGGGTTCCGTTATTTTAAACATAAACTGACCACAGAACATAATTATGGGGTCAGTATGGATATTTTTGAATCTAATGACAGTAGTATTGTTACTGGTATTCAAACGCAACCTGGTGAAGAACAATGGATACCATTTTTGGTGGTTGGTGATGGAAGTCCTATAGGCTTTGCGTGGAATGGTAATACTTTAGCCACTGATTATTTAGGTAATTATGTGATAGATTCTCCGGGGGGACGGTTGGATGTAGGGCAGTCTTTGTATTATCAACAATCTGGAACATCACATGAATATGAAACTACATGGATGGGGCCATATTTGGCATTGGATATGGAATACACGATTAACAATGATAATTATGTTACTGCTGGAATTGAATTTGGTTTACCAATTTATGATTCCAAAGGAACGCAGCCGTATCGTGTGGATTGGCAACAATCGCCCAGTGTAGAAGACAAGGGTGGTTTTGGTGATGCGTATCATTTGGGATTAAATGCAAATTGGGTAACTGCTATTACAGATTCTACGTCGTTGACATTTGGTTTTACTTATGATTATTATAAAGTGTCAGATGCAGATGCCAAGACGCATTTAAGTCCAGAATGGTATGGTGATTATCTGGATATTGTAACGTATATTTTAGATAATCATTTGTATACGGATGAAAATAGCTATCTGTATTATGTAGATTTGGAAAACGAATTGTTAAATTTAAAATCTGCTGGTTGGACCGTAGAAGAGAAAAATGAAGTAAATTCTATTTACAAATCTATGGGAATTCGTATTGGGATCAGTGTTGTATTCTAGGGCATGTAGTTATGAATTTTAAAAATTTGGTTCTGTGTGGATTGCTGTTTATGCCGTTTGTGGCTGACGCTGGGGGATTAAGCGGTTCTGTGTCTGTGCAACAGACCAGTGATACTGCAGCCAAAGCAAAAAGCAAAGCTATGAATACAGCGGGGCGACAGATATTTTTAAATACTGTATCTAAATATTCTGATGCTGATGCGTTGAAACAATTATTGCAAAATACATCTGATGCCGAATTGTTGAATTTTATAAGTTCAGTCAGTGTGGCAAATGAACAGATTTCTGTGAACGGATATTCAGCAAAAATAACTATGAGTTTAGATAATGATGCTGTGAAAAATTGGTTGAATAAAAATAATGTGCAGAATTGGATTCCGTTGACAGAATCGTCTGAAAAATTTGTTGTGTCGGTGGTCGTGCCAAATGGAATCGCGGATTGGGCAGAGTTAAAACGTATTACTCGTGAAAATAATATTGAAATAAATACAAAAAGTATTACTGGTAATAATATTATTGCAGATATGCCCGTGTCTGTGCGAACAAAATTTACAGCTGCGGTGCGTGCAGCTGGCTGGAAATATGCCGACACTGATGGAACTTTGCAAATTTGGAAATAATTAAATACGGGGGTATTAAATGAAAAAAATTATCGTAGCAGTTATGGCTTTGGTGCCGTTTGTTGCTGGGGCTGTAGAATCACCAACAGATACAAAATTTAATTTGAATGTTCGTCGTATTGGGTTTGATTGGTCTAATACATCTATTGGCAATGCCAAAGAATATCAAGATTCAACAATTGCTGCGTTGAAAGCATCTGGACAAGAAAATTTAAGGGGTGTTTTTGATGTTGCTTTGGAATATGGTTTTGAAAAATTCAAATGGGATAATTCTGTGTTTATGGAATATGGTAAACAGACGTTGAAACCGTATAACGAAGAAAAAACTGTTGATGAAAGTGCAGATAAAATTTTGTTGTCATCAGATTTGGCATATGCTTGGTTAGATTTAGGTGCCTTTAAATTTGGTCCGATTGCACGTATGCAATATGAAACAGAATTTGTTGGTGATCCACGCAGAAAAGTAATTCGTCCAAATGCTGGTTTTTCATTGTTTGATAATGAAATCATCAAAAGTTTGTATGTCGTTGGTGCATACGAATATGATTTCACGTATTCTGATGCCAAAGTAAATAAATCCTTGTTAGAAGCAGGGTGGCGTATAGAATATCTTATTCGTGAAGGTGTTAAATTTGCTTCTGATGGATATTACAGAAGATATCTGTCTTATTCAGAATATGTCGGTGAAGATTTAAGAAATGATTTTATGGCAAATGCACGTTTTGATACTAATTTGTGGAACGATTTTACGTTTGGTCCATATGTTCAATATCGTCGTGCACATTCTAGACAGGCTGAACGTGCTGGTTCAAATACTTCTGTGGGTGTGTCGTTCAGTTATGCACATAATTTTGATTTAATGCGTAAAGCACCAGAAAAAACAGAATAATCAAATTGTTATTTGATTGACAATGAAGATTCTTGTGCTACCTTTTGTTGTGTAACAACAAGAGGTGTGGCATGTTTGAATTTCTACCTAATTACAAAATTGCCAAAGAAAACATGTTGCCACGTGGTTTTATGTCCAGAGGTTTTTCTACGTATTCTAATGCATATGTCATAACAAATGAAAATCTTCGCAGGTCAATGCAATATATGCCAAAAAATTGTGAAAATGCTTTGGTTGTCGCTGCATCTGGTGATCATCCGTTGTTTTGTTCTTTGTTCGGTGCAAAACATGTTGATACTTTTGATATCAGTTATAATGCGAAATGTATAATGGATATTAAAGTTGCCGCATTACAAGTTTTGAACAAAACAGAATATTGGAAATTATTATGCGATTTATACAGAACTTATGACATAATTGAAGTTAAAAATATGGGCAGATTATTAGATTTATTATCCTCTGTGGTTGTTGATTATTTATGGGCAATGAGCAGTGAACCTATTTTTACGAATGGTTGTACACCTGCGTGTAATAAAGATTATGCACCGACTGTTGCAGAATACAATAAATTGCGTCAAATTGTTAAAAAACCGTATAATTTTATATTATCTGATATTTCACAATTATGGTTTAAATTGCCAGTACAATATGATTTTATTCACCTTTCTAATATTTTAGATTATTGCCAATCAGAAGAAAAAAAGGAGGATGTGATTTTATCTTTGATACCACATGTTAATGTCGGTGGAACTATATTGATGCACGACCAATTAAAATGCGGTACTAAACAAGCATGTGAAAAAATAGCAGCAAATAATCCAAAATTAAAATATATATATCGTGGTTGCAGTATAAATACTTTAATTCGCACCAGATAATTAAAATACAAATTTTGTTTTTGCCAGAATATAAAATTCATCTTGGTAATCGTGATTGTTTATATATCCAACAGAAATGTCTTTGTATTTCATAGAAAATTCGAAACTTGGATTTGTGGTTAAATCAACTGATAAATCATTATAGATGATTTGACCATTGTTTGCACGTGCTGTTGGGACTGTTAAATGTGCGTTTCCGTAAACAATGGTTTCAGGAATTGCAAATTCCAGCCCAAAATCGTTATAACTAATCCCTGTTTTAACAGCAGCAGTATATATATTTGAAAAATCAGATATAATTGAATTTGTATCTGTTTTGGGTGCTGTCATACCAAAATGTGTTTGTTGATAGAATTTGATGTCGCCAATATTTAATTCATTTTTGTATCCAATAAAATCAGTTAAATTACCCCCAGATACTGACAACAAACCGTTTGATTCTAAAATGTTATTCTTTTTGAATCCAAATTCAAAATGATTGAACAAAGTGACAGAATTATTTTCTGGTTCTGTTAATTTATCAAAAGCACGCCCGTATGGAATAACATTAATGTTGTCTGATAAATTTGTCGTAAATGCACGACCAAAATCATCAATAAAGGCTAATTCTATGTTTGCATTTTTGATTGCAGAACCTGCAATACCGCCAACATTAGAATAATTTAAAGGAATTATATTGTCGTTGGATAAAACAATTTTTGGTGTCCCGACAGGTTTTGTGGCTGCTTCCATATCTAATAATCCCCACCCGTATACAGCATCAACACCAGGTTCCCCTAAATCTTGTGCTGTTGCAAAAAGCAAAGCTGTTATTTGTGTTGCAGACATATATGGAAAAGCTTGTTTTATGACCGCAATGGCACCGGAAACTATTGGTGCTGCGAAACTTGTTCCGTAAACTTTATCTTCTTTGGCATCTGTTTGTATCGCTGAACCAGGGGCTGCAATACAGTAATTTTGAGTTACACCACATTTGTTGCTGTATGAAGCCAAAGTTTTTGATTGACTGTTTATTGCTACTACATTTACAAAATGTCCCTGTAATTCGGGAAATGCCAATGGCATAGCTGATAAAACGGTACTTTCGTCTTGATAATCATTTCCGGCGGCCCACACAAAAATACTGTCGTTGTCAGTTGCCAAGTTAATAATTTCTGTAATAAAATTGTGACTGGTCAAATTATACATATATTGTTGTGCAGCTGCATATGTTTTTGGGGTTGTTTGATTATATACAACGGTTGCTGCATTTTGTGATGCAGATACAGGAATTTGCCAACTGCTGTTGTAAATGTGGGCTGGTGCGGCAGATTTCATAATATTTGCGATGGCATCAAAAGATACAAATCTGGCTTTGTCAGTTGTTAAATAGCTGTCATATATTGTTGCATTTGGGGCTATGTAATTGACAATGTTATGGACTGCGAATCCATGATAATATTCAAAATCATCCATAACATTAACAGTAACATTTTTACCTGTAAATTCACGTGCGTTTGCCCAAGCTAATTTGATAGAATCAAAATTTCTTTGGTTTTGTATATAATTTGATGAATTTCTGATTTGTTCTATTTTTGCAGCAGATATGTCAGAACCGCCAGTTTCAGATTTGATATAATTGCCATAAATTTTTGTGTTTTGAATTGTATCTGACAAAGCATAATTTTGGTTTATATTGGCAGAACGTGCAAAATTTGATTGTGAAGCAGTGTTTGTATTATTTGCAGCAGAATCATTGCCATCAGGTGCTGATTTGTTCGCCAGTGCAATTCCTGTACCGATCAATGCTGCACCGCCTAGACTTGCCAGAATAGTTGTTGTGCTGAGGGTTGAATCAGATGTGTTTTCAGAACACTGTTTTTGGTGTGTTCTGCGATAAAACGGGTTGTTACACTTTGTTGATATGGCAAAACAATCCGTTGTTGCTAAAACGGTTGCTAAAAAAACTATAAAGATATTTTTTAACGTTTTCATTTCACCCCACACTTATAAATATAGACCGTAAATAAGATTTGTCAAGATTTTAGTGGTCTTTTTTGTTTGGTGAAAAATACTAAAAAATACTTGATTTTACAATGTGTTTGGGTTATTATGGTGGCACGTGCTTTGCACGAAGAACACAGGCAACGGGTATAATTTCTGTCCAATTCATTTGGTTTTTTTACACCTGTTGACCGAGGATAACAACAGAAAAAGAGGTAAAAATTATGGCATTGCCAACATTTACAATGAAACAATTGATGGAAGCAGGTGTTCATTTCGGACATCATACACGTCGCTGGAATCCATTGATGACACCATATGTTTATGGCGTAAAAGATAAAATTCATATTATCAATTTAAATAAAACAGCACCATTATTGCATCGTGCTTTGGTTGCTTTGGAAGCAATCGCAGCTGCTGGTGGAAAAATTTTGTTTGTTGCTACTAAACATCAGGCAAAAGATATCGTCAAAGATGCAGCTGAACGTTGTGGTCAATTTTATGTGAATAATCGTTGGTTGGGTGGTATGCTGACCAACTGGACAACAGTTTCACAAAGTATTCGTCGTTTAAAGAAAATGGAACAAGATATCGCAAATGCTGATAAATTGGGTCTGACCAAGAAAGAAGTTGGTGTTATGACCAAAGAAGTTACAAAATTACGCAGCATTTTTGGTGGTATTTTGGAAATGCATGGTGTTCCACAGGCAATGATTGTTATTGATGTGCCACGTGAAACAAATGCTGTTCATGAAGCAAAAGTTTTGGATATCCCAACAGTTGCAATCTGCGATACAAATTCTAATCCAGAATTGGTTGATTATCCAGTTCCAGGAAATGATGATGCATCCCGTGCAACACAGTTGTATTGCGATTTATTTGTAGATGCTATTTTGTCTGGTATTGAAAAAAGATTGGGTGGTGCTGCTGGTAAAAAAGTGGAAGCAGAAGTTGCAGAAAGCGAAGCAGACGAATTAGAACACGAAGTAAAAGTTAAAGAATCTAAACAAAAATCTAAAACTTCTGAAGCTCGTGAAGCCCGTCGTAGCAAAAAAATGGATAAATAACCAATAAAGAAAGGAATAAACAATGGCAGAAATAACAGCAAAAATGGTTCAAGAACTGCGTGAAAAAACATCCGCAGGTATGATGGATTGTAAAAAAGCATTGGTTGAAAATAACGGTGATATAGAAGCCGCTGCTGATTGGTTACGCCAAAAAGGTATTGTCAAAGCAGCCTCTAAAGCAGGTCGTATTGCTGCATCTGGTTTGGTAACAGTTGTTAAATGTGACAATATGGGCTGTGTTGTTGAATTAAACGCAGAAACAGATTTTGTTGCTAAAAATGACAAATTCCGCACATTGGTTGCAAATGTTGCTGAAAAAGCTTTGGAATTGCAGGGTGATTTTGATGCAACTTTGGCTGCTGTCAAAGATGATATCGCCGCAACAATTTCTACTATTGGTGAAAACATGAGTTTGCGTCGTATCGCCAAAGTTAATGGTGACCACATTTATACTTATGTTCACAATGCATTGGTTCCAGGTATGGGCCAAATTGGTGTTGTGGTTGCTATCAATGGTGATGATGCAAGAATTGATGAAATTGGTAACAAAATCGCAATGCATATTGCTGCGAATAAACCTGAATTCATGACAATCGCTGATGTTGATCCAAAAGCAGTTGAACGTGAAAAGAAAGTGTTCATTGAATCTGGTGCAACAAATGGCAAACCAGAACAGGTTGTAGAAAAAATGGTAGAAGGTCGTATTAAAAAATACTATGCCGAATCCGTTTTAGAAGAACAACCTTTTGTTATGGACCCAAGCAAGACAGTGAAACAAGTTATTGAAGAAAATGGCGGTAAACTGGCTGGCTATGCGTATTACGTATTGGGTGAAGGTATTCAGAAGCGTGAAGATAATTTGGCTGATGAAGTCGCAAAAATGTTGGGCTAGTCAGAACAAAATCTTGAATACAAACACCACGCTTCAAAGCGTGGTGTTTTTTTTATAAACAGGTAAACGTGTGATATAATACAACATAATAAAAAGGAGTTAAAAATGTCACAGAATTTATTTGAAATGTTGCAAGAACGTGGGTTCGTTAAAGATATGACCCATCCTGAACAAATAAAAGAATTGTTAAGTGGTGATAAAAAAATAAATTTCTATATGGGCATTGATCCAACCGCAGATAGTTTGCATATTGGGCATTTCTTTGCTTTACGTATGTTTAGGCATTTGCAAAATGCTGGTCATCATGGGGTTTTGGTAATTGGGGGTGCGACTGCTTTGATTCCAGATCCAACGGGGAAATCTGAGTTGCGAAAGATACTTTCCAAAGAACAAGTTGCATACAATTTGGAAGAAGTCAAAACATTAGCAAAAAGATTTGTGTTACCTGAAACAGAAATACTAAATAATGCCGATTGGATGAATAAGTTCACTTATGTTGATTTTATGCGTTTAGTTTGTATTCATTTTAATATTAATACTATGTTGGCTAGTGAAGTATACGCTAATCGTCGTGAAACTGGTGGGCTGACATTTTTAGAAATGGGATACATGCCAATACAAGCATATGATTTTGTGCATTTGCATGATGAAAAAGATGTGGTTTTGCAAATTGGTGGTTCAGATCAATGGGGAAATATTGTTGCTGGCACAGATTTGTTCAGAAAAAGAAATTTGAAACAAGGTAAAGATAAATCTAATATCTTTGGTTTGGTTTGTCCGTTGTTGTTGACAGCTGATGGTAAAAAAATGGGTAAAACAGAAAATGGCACATTGTGGGTTGCACGTGAAAAAACGACAGTGTTCGATTTTTACCAATATTTTCATAACACACAAGATAACAATATCGAAACGTTGTTAGCATTTTTTACGGATATCCCTATGAATGAAATCAGAAAAATGTGCCAAGACGATATTGTTGCTGCTAAAAAGCTTATGGCTTTTGAGATTACCAAACTTGTGCATGGGGAAGAAGAAGCACGTAAAGCCGAAGAAACCGCTAAATCTTTATTTAATGGTGGTAATTCTGCTGATGCACCAAGTTTTGATTTGGAAACGCATGAACCAATGTCCATAGTTGATTTTTTGGTTGCTGTGAAATTATTTGATTCTAAATCAGAAGCACGTCGTATGGTGGAACAGGGCGGTATTCAAATTGACGGTGAAAAAATAACTGACAAAGAATATGTT
>CAJONJ010000022.1 GCA_905236005.1 uncultured Alphaproteobacteria bacterium | reverse complement strand
TTAAATGGGGATTTAGCCTGACCCCACAAGTTGACGCCCAAAGAACGAGCGATTTTCAACTTACGTGTGCTACGTTTTGCACCAGCTCTTGCCATAATATTTATCCTTTGTTTTTGGTTTTAATTGTGCCAAACATTTCACAGAATCCTTATCTCGTATGGGACCAAAAGACACCACAGATTATTCAGTTCTGGTTATTCAGCGAACGCATTTTATAATGTTTTTTATAAAAAAGCAAGAAAAAACCACCGATTTTGGTGGCTTTGTTATTGTTTTTAGTGTTTTGTATGTGGGTTATTAGTCTGTTTGGCTATGTTCAGCACTGTTTTTTTGATCTTTTTCAATTCCTCTAAATAATATTCATTGTGTCTAGATTTCAATTCGTTTTCAATTTTTTTCCCAAATTTATAACTCACATCCAAAGAATACATTTTTTTGGTTGACAAATTACTTAAAGATATCGTCTGATCCGGAGCAGGGACAGACAATACCTGATTCAGAGATGTAACATTAACCAATGCCCGCTGTTTGTCTTTGTTTAAATCAACCTGAACTAAAAATTTAATTTTGTTGTTATTGCCAATACCAGCTATAATACCACCATTATCAGCAGATTTAACATTTGTGCCACAAAAATAAATATCGCTTGCTTTTATACAGTTGAATACGATTTTGCCTTTCTTGCTTTCGTAATCACTAGTTGCATATTGTCCATCGTAAACATATATTTGTTTTGCCATTTTTTATATATCCTTTGATTAAAAGTGCGATTGGCAAGTTTAATCTTAAAACAATAAAAGTCAAGCGATTAAAAAAAATCCCCGAATGTTCGGGGATTTTAATGGAATAATAATTTTATTTCAACACAAAATGAATGCTGTATTTTGGTTTTTTATCAGCACCCAATGATGCACGCACGACTTTATTAGCTGCGATTTGTGTTGTGTTGAATAAAACTTCGTGATTTTTGCGTTCTGTTTTTGTCAGTTTATCAATAGCATTTGTAATTTCTATTTGAATTTGACGTTTCATAAATCCTGTTTCATCTGTTTCAAAAATTCCAACACTAGATACTTCTGGAACACCTTTCAAGAAACCACGTTTGTCAATTGGTAATGTCACGAATATTGCACCATTAGCAGCGATTTTTTTGCGTGTTTTATACACAGGATCATCTGCACTGCGTTCTGTTTCACCTTCCATAACAACAAATCCTGTTGGAATTGTTTCGCAAACATATGGTTCGTTTCCATCGGATAACGCAACAACATCACCATTATGAACAAGCATCAAATGTTTTGCACCACCACGTTCCATAGCCATTTTTCCATTTAACATTTCGCTGATATATTCACCATGCATTGGTATAGAAACCTGGGGGTGAACCATATCGTAAAACCGTTCAAATTCTGGACGACCAGCATGTCCCGAAGCATGCAGATTGTCGGTATCAAAGATTGTGTATGTTTTGATTCCCATACGTGCCAATTTATTATACAAATACGAAACATCTTGTTCACGTCCTGGAATAATAATCGCACTGAATACAACAGTGTCAGTTGGCAATAATTTTAATTCTTTGACGTGTCCATTGCATAGGCGGGTCAACATAGCGAATTTTTCACCCTGAGAACCAGTTAAAAAGATTGCTTGTTTTTCAGCAGGTAAATCTTTGATTTCTTCATGTAAATAAACATCGTCTTTGTTTAAATAGCCAAATTCAATACCGATTTCACGAAATTCTGGTAATCCTACATATGGCACAGGATTTGGATTGCTGCGTTCTTTGATTGCTGCAACACGACCAGCAGCACGTGCTGCTTCACTAAACATTTTAATACGTGCTAAACTGCGTGAATATCCTGTAACAAATACACGCCCTGGTGCTTTTTTCATAATCTCAGTTAATGTGTCACGAACCTGTATCTCTGTTATTTGTACGTTTTGTCTGTATGCAGACGTAGAATCACAAACACAAGCCAGTAATTTTGGATCAGAACCGATTTCTGACAATCGTGCATAGTTAGTGTTGTCTTCTATTGGATTACCATCATTAAAAGTCCAGTCACCTGTGTGTAATATTTTTCCAGCAGGTGTTTTGATAATTAACATTTGTGCCTCTGGAACAGAGTGGGTTACATGAAATGTTTCTATAATAAATGGATTTAAATCTAATTCAGCCCCACGATAGTCAAATTCTATGATATCTTTTTCTGGGTTAAAATCCATTTCAACCCCAGTAAAAGTTCTACGTAAAATTTCAGCTGGAAAACGTGTGCAATATATTGGTTTTCTGAACTTTGGCCAAATGTATTTTAATGCACCAATGTGGTCTTCGTGTCCATGTGTCATAACAAAACCAACAACATTTTTTTTGTGCTTTTCAAGCCATGCTGTATCGCAATATTGAACATCACCAGCACCAATTTCTTCTTCTAAAAATCCCATACCGCAATCAACGATTAAAAATTTACCTTTGTATTTATATACATACATGTTTTGACCAACATGTTCCAGACCACCCAAGGCCATAAAGTATATTTTTTCATCGTTATTATCAGATTCATGATGTGGTTTATCTGATATTGTTTCAGGTGTATTTTCTAAATCTTTTTTATGTTCTTTTACTTTAACCATATAAAATCCTTTTTTCAGATTCATTTTATGCACACCAACCAATTCATTGCTAATAAAGACATGTCTTTATTTGTAGTGAATCTGTATGGTGTGCGTCCTGTATCATTATATGCTGTACACACAATGACAAAAATTCGTGGCGTACCCAGCAGGATTTGAACCTGCAATCTTCACCTTCGGAGGGTGACGTGTTATCCAGTTGCACTATGGGTACACAAGGCTATTATACAACTTATTTTTTATTTTGACAACATTGCCAACATAAAATCATCTAAATCACCATCTAATACAGCGGCAGAATCAGTTTTTTCAACGTTTGTTCTGACATCTTTAACCAATTGATATGGATACAGAACATAATTCCGAATTTGACTGCCCCATTCAATTTTTTTCTGAGCAGCCTTTGCGGCATCTTCTTCGGCAGCACGTTTTTGCATTTCTAATTCGTATAACTTAGAACGCAACATTTTCATAGCCATTTCTTTGTTTTGAATTTGGCTGCGTTCGTTTTGGCATGTAACTACGGTATTCGTAGGTATATGAGTAATACGAACAGCACTGTCAGTCTTGTTCACGTGTTGTCCGCCAGCACCAGATGCACGATATGTATCAATACGCAAATCTTTTTCGTTGATTTCTATTTCAATAGTATCGTCAATATCGGGCCACACATCAACAGACGCAAAACTGGTTTGTCGTTTTCCGTTTGCATTAAATGGTGATATACGAACCAATCTGTGAACCCCAATTTCATTTTTTAACCATCCGTATGCACGATCACCAGATATTCTGAATGTAACACTTTTAACACCAGCAACATCACCTTCGTGTTCTTCTACGGTTTCAATCGTGAAATTATGACGTTCGCACCAACGGGTATACATGCGAGCCAACATTTGTGCCCAATCTTGTGCTTCTGTTCCACCCGCACCAGCCTGTATAAACAAAAAAGCACCATTATTATCAGCAGGTTCTCTGAACAAAGTGATAAATTTTGCTTGGTGCGTTTCTTTGGCTAATGCTTCAATAGCTGTGTTTATCTCTTTGTCATCTGGGGATAATTCATATAATTCAGCCAGATTTTTATATTCTGTATCTAACCGATTTAATTCAGATAATTGCTTTTCCAATCCTGATTTTTTTTGCAAAACACTGCGTGCATATTCAGGATTATTCCACAATTCAGTATCATTGGTAATTTCTGACAGTTTATCTATTTCAGATTGTATTTTTGTTGGGTCAAAGAAACCCCCTGACGGCTGATATGTCGTCTTGGATTTGTAATAAAAAATCGTTAGTAATAACAGACATGTAAAGCAATATAACATTTTTATTATCCAAATCAACTTTTTTATATTTTATTGTTAAAGTTTTATTGCGTTTTGTTTTACAATATGATAAAATGACCATAAACGAGAGAGGAATTCTATGAATAAAATTCTAATGATTTTGGGTTGTATGTGTGCGTATTTGTGCGGAAATTCGGCTTCTGCGGTTTCTGCTGGAACAGCAAGTAATAACGGTGGACGTGCTGTTTTGGTAACAAATTCAAACACACCATCTAATAATGGGGGAATTCGTGGTCAGAAAGGACTGGTAAATGCCTATATGCAAAATCAAAGAAATACGTATTTTTTGGTTACACAACCGGATGTAGATACTGCGTGTCGTCAAAAGATTTATAACTGTTTATCCAATTATTGTGGCGATGTTACAGTTGTTCCTGGTAAAACATCGGGTCGTTGCATGTATGCTTCAGAAGTAGAATTGTATAATTACGCAATGTTATGCTTACAAAAAGATTATTCAATATTGTTACCTCAATACAATACGATTACTCAAAATGGTACAGGTGGCATGAATACAGCTGCCAGATTGTGTCCATCATACGTTCAACAGGAAGTTATGTCATATTTATCTATGGCAAATATGGCGGATAAATTAACAAAATCACATTCTGATGTTTGTTTGCAACGTCGTCGTGAACTGGAAGCTGCTATGGCATGTCATGCAGTGGCTTTGGTTTATGGTAACGAAACAGACAGTATGTTGAAAAATCAGTTGACTGATGCATGTGGTGCTGGTGTAATGGGTGGCTCAGCAGAAATGGTTACACGTTTTGCAAATGCTGGAAATGTTGGGGCTAATATTTGGGGCTGGGCTGATAAAATGATTGGTTTGGATCTGAATTCTAAGGGTAAAAATTGGGAAGCGGCGGTTGATGCTGTGTTGGCTTCATATACGAATCGTATGAATTTAGCATGTGGTGAAAATATGCAGTTAAATCAGGTTTCTCATCCAGTTACAAATACAGGTTATAATAATATCCAAACTGCTGCTGCCATGGTAACAGGTTTGGGTTTTTCATCACAACCCGTTGATAAACAGGCTAATCCCTATGAAAACTGGCCGGTTTATATGGAATTAACATCATTACATGGCATTTATGAATATTCTGAGGCTGTTAATGTTGTTCAGGCTGGTTTGACTTTAAATTCTTTGACTCAACACGATTATTTAACTACTGCACAAATGGATAATATGCAACGGGCTTATAAACTGGGAACAAAAGTGTTCATTGTTCGTGATGGTGCAAGATGTTATATCGTTCCTGTTGCTAATCTGACACAAACCGAAAATTCTTTGATTGCTCAGAATTTTGCAAATTGTATCAGTCGGGAATTGTAAGATAAACAAAACCACCAAAACGGTGGTTTTTTGTTAAGAAAATAATCACAGGTTACTTGCTTGTCCTTTGTTTTTCTGGTATAATATTTTGCATGAAATTATCAAGACGACAAGTTTTAAAAACAACCACTTTTACCGCATTAGTCGTGGGATTATCACCACGAATTGCATTGGCTGCCCCAAATTCTTTGCGTGCGATTCGTACAGGTGTTCAACCTGGCCAAAAAACAAGATTGGTTATTGAAACGTCTAACAGACCAAAATATACATTATCATATGGCGACAAACAATTAATCATTGATTTAACAAATACAAATGGAAACGCCAAGATAAACCCAAAACTGGCAAATGGAACATTGATAAAACGTGTAACCCAAATTCAAAAGGGAACATCATTGCAAATATCTGTTGCTTTGTCATCTGTAATAGATGCTTTGCAGAACAATCAAATCATGGTATTAAACCCAAATGGTGATAATGATTATCGTTTGGTGCTGGATTTTATAGCTGGTTCGGGTAAGGGCATAAGTTCAACCAACAAAAAAACAGATACAACAAATCAAACAAATACAAAGACAGCTATTGCTAAAACAACAACGCAATCCAAAACCACAACAACTAAAACGGAAAAAAACAGCAGTCAACAACACGTCATAGTAATTGATGCGGGACATGGTGGTAAAGACCCTGGATGTATAGGAAAGGGCGGTACACAAGAAAAAAATGTGGTTTTATCAGTAGCTAAAAAATTAAAAACAAGATTAGACGCAAATGGATTTAAAACGTTTTTAACACGTTCCAATGATACATATTTAAAATTGGCAGACAGAGCGGCAATTGCAGAAAAGAAAAAGGCTGATTTGTTTATATCGTTGCACGCAAATGCCAACCCTAGCCGTGATATGAAGGGCTTTTCAATATATACATTATCAGAAAAAGCATCTGACGAAGAAGCACAGAAATTAGCAGAATCAGAAAACGCAGCTGACAAAATAGATGTAAATGGATTTGAACAATTTTCCAAAGATATTCGTGTTGCATTGTCTTCGTTACAACAACATGCTGTTGCTGAATTAAGTGAAGAATATGCAACAGGTTGTGCAAAAAGTTTTAATAAAGCCAAAATAGAACAGCAACGCGGACCAGATGTTCGTCATGCACCATTTGCGGTATTACGTTCTACGGTTCCTGGGGCTTTGATTGAATTGGGACATTTATCAAATAAAAGTGAAGAAAAACTGTTGAAATCAGATGCTCATCAAAACAAATTAGTTGCAGCAATTGTTCAATCTGTAATGGGTTATGATTTTGATGTGTAAATTTTATATTTAAAACATATAAAAATGTATGGGATTTGATTAAAAAAGCGTGTTGTCCCACTTTCGTTAAAACCTCAATGCGTTAGATAAAACCCTGCAATTGTGTCTAATACCCAAGATCATACGCTATGATAAAAATAAAATGACCGTGTGGTCATTTTATTTTTATGGCGGGCTAGAATTCTGTTGCAAATTTTCCTGTGCTAAATATTGTTATTTTAAACCTAACGCAACCTTTGCCTGATTCAAAGTTTCCGATGCAATCATGCGTGCTTTTGCAGCACCGTCATCAAGAATCTTGTTCAATACGTCCGGATTCTTGAATTTTTCGTAATTTGTTTGAATGTGTTCAATCAAATCACAAACTGCATCAGCAACTTCTCGCTTGAAATCGCCATACCCACGACCTACAAAGCGTTTTTCAATGCTCTCTATACTTTCGCCAGTTGTTGCCGCCAATATGCTTATCAGATTTGATATACCGGGTTTATTTTCTTCATCAAATCGCACTATTGCATCGCTGTCCGTAACCGCCGACATTATCTTTTTGCGAACAAGTTTCAAATCATCCATCAAAAAAATTGTTCCTGGGGTTGGCCCGTCTGATTTGTTCATCTTTTCAGTTGGGTTTTGTAGATTCAGAATCTTGTTCCCAACAGGTGCAATATAAACATCTGGTTCATTGAATGTATCGCCATAGCGATTGTTGAATCTTTGTGCTAAATCACGTGTCAGTTCTACGTGTTGTTGTTGGTCCAAACCTACTGGTACTATATCTGTGTTATACAGCAAGATATCGGCAGACATCAATGGCGGATACACAAACAGCCCTGTATCAATTCCGTTTTTGCTCATATTTTGCGATTTCAATTTGAACTGGGTCATTCGTGACAATTCACCCATGTGTGTCTGAAATGTCATTATAAAGCCCATAATACCATGTTCTAAAACATCGCTTTGCCGAAAGACAATTGTTTGTTCTGGGTCAATACCGCACGCCAAATACATGGCAATACAGTCATTGACTGCTTCACGTAATTCCGCTGGATTGCATGGTGATGTTATCGCATGTAAATCTGCCACAAAGATATAACTTTTGTATTGATTTTGACGTGTTACAAAATTTTTAATTGCACCCAAATAGTTGCCTAATGTCAAATTTCCACTGGGACGCACACCGGTTAACATAACCTTTTGTTCGTTGTTTTTCATAATAAAAATCCTTTGTTTAATGATTGAACTAAATTAAGTTGAAAAAATATAATAGGTGTGAAAAATACTGGCTGTGACTACAGCCACCAAGTGAAAGAACAAAATGTAATTTGTGTTTTCATGCTGTTAATTATAATGCGTTTAATTTAAAAAGTCAACAGCCCAACCATTGGCTATCAGAAAATAGGTAGTATAGAAAGCAGGGTATTATAACATAAAAAAGTGTGTGTTCGCCCATACAGTAATACCCAAGACTATACACCACGATAAAAATAAAATGACCACAAGGTCATTTATTTTTATGGCGGAGATGGGGGGATTCGAACCCCCGATACAGTTGCCTGTATTTACGATTTCGAGTCGCACGCATTCAACCAGCTCTGCCACATCTCCACGCAGGTCTGATTATATATAAATCAAATTAAAAAGCAAAGCTTTAATTCATACTGAATTGAAATACTGTTAAAAATGACTATATTACATGTCAAAGGGTGTTTATATGAAAAATTTTTATAAACAAGTGTATGATATCGTTGCAACAATACCAAGTGGAACAGTTACAACGTATGGTGATATAGCAAAAATGTTGGGACATCCACGTGCTGCACGATTCGTTGGATATGCGATGTCTGCATCTTGCGAAACAGATGATTTGCCATGGCATAGGGTTACATTTGCTGACGGCAAATTATGGGATGGTGAATGGGAAAATGTGCAACGTAATTTATTGATTAAAGAAGGTGTTGGTTTTACCAAAGATGGTCGCATAGATGTAAAAAGATACAGATGGCAACCAAAAAAATCCCCAACAACCCAAGAATTACGAGATTTACCATTAAAATTTTAGTAATTACAAGAAAAAAACTTTATTTTTCAGAAAATATGATATCATATATGCAAATACAAAAATAAAAAACAAAAAATAAAGAATATTAAAAGGATAAAATTATGAAACGCTCTGATGTGATAAGAACATTACAAGTCCAATATAAAAATATGCGTGCAGAAGATGCAATGGCTATGCTGGATACCGTAACACAAGAGATAATAAATACTATCAAAGATGGCAACAGAATTGAAATTCGTGGTTTTGGAACTTTTCAACCAAGACGTCGTGCTACAAAAAACGGTTATAATCCCAGCACTGGTAAAATGATACATTTGGATGCGGGTAAAACTATTTTATTCAAACCAAGTCGTGAATTGACTAAAAAGATGAACGGATAAGAAAATGGCCACTGGAATAAAAAATCGTAATCGTGATAAATATGAACGTATTCGCAAATTGATGTGGATAAAATGCGAAGCTTGTGGACGTTTGGTTTATTATAAAGATTACAGAAATAATCATTATGTTTGCCCACGTTGTGGACGTGCTTTCATAATGACCCCAAAACAGAGATTTAATTTACTGTTTGATAATATTGATTGGCAGTTATACGATTTGCCAGTCAGTATTGATGATCCCTTGAATTTTATAGACAGAGTTGCATACAAAGAAAGATTATTAGAAGCACGTGAAGATACGGGTTTTGATGATGCTGTTGCAACAGCTGACGGTACGATTGCCGGTATCAAGACAACTGTGTGTGTTATGAACGGTGATTTTATGATGGGGTCTATGGGACGTGCAGCAGGGGATGCAATTGTCGCCAGTATAGAACATGCAATTGAATTGAAACAACCATTTGTTATGGTTACTTGCAGTGGTGGTGCTCGTATGCAAGAAAATATTTTATCTTTGATGCAAATGGCACGCACAACAGTTGCTGTGAACAAATTACATGAAAACAAAATACCATACATTGTCATTTTAACAGATCCTACATTTGGTGGGGTAACTGCTTCATTTGCCATGTTGGGTGATATTCACATTGCAGAATCTGGTGCACGTGTTGGATTTGCAGGACGTCGTGTTATTGAACAGAATATTCACGAAAAATTGCCATCTAATTTCCAAACAGCCGATTATTTATACGAACATGGTATGGTTGACATGGTTGTTCCACGTGCTGATTTAAAAGCTTCACTGGCAAATGTATTAAAAGTTTTAACCAAACAACCAAGTGAACCAAAAGTTATAGATGTTAAAACACCAAAATCAGATAATTCTAAAAAATCACGTGATATGGGTAAAACCCCAGAATATGACAAGGTGTTATTAGCTCGTAATGAAAACAGACCGCATTTCTTGGATTATGTTGCCGGTATTGTTAATGATTGGACATATCTGGCAGGTGACAGATGTTTTGGTGAAGACGCAGCTATGTGTGGCGGTATTGGTTATTGGGATGGAATATCAGCTGTGATAATCGGTCAAGAAAAGGGTCGTACGATTGAAACCCGTCAAAAACATAGGTTTGGTATGCCAAATCCAGAAGGATATCGCAAAGCACAACGGTTAATGCGTTTGGCTGAAAAATTTAATTTACCTTTGATTTCTTTGTTTGATACCGCGGGTGCCTTTGCTGGTGGTGCAGCAGAAGAACGTGGGCAATCTCAGGCTGTGGCTTCAACTATTGCCATGGGATTAAAAGTTAAAACGCCTTACGTTGCTGTAAATGTAGGCGAGGGTGGTTCTGGTGGTGCTATTGCTATCGGAACGGGTGACCGAGTAATGATGTTGGAAAATGCTATTTATTCGGTAATCGCACCTGAATCTTGTGCAAGTATTTTATGGAAAGACAATAAATTCAAAGCTCAGGCTGCCAGTGCGTTAAAATTGACGGCTCGTGATATGGCTTCTCTGAACGTGATTGATAAAATTATATCAGAACCAGCGGGTGGGGCACACAAAGATTGGCAAACAACCATGGAATTGTTAGCCAAAGCAGTCACAGATGCAATAACAGAATTACAAGAAATACCGGTTGAAGATTTGGTTCCTCAACGTGCTAAGAAATTTTTAGCTATGACACGTGACGTAGAAATCTATCAGCCAGATATAGATGATAAAATCTAAAATTCTGACTTGCATTTAATTCGGTGGTTGTATATAATAAAACCCATTCGGAGCGTTGGCAGAGTGGTAATGCAGCGGATTGCTAATCCGTGACCGTGTTATAGCGGTCCACAGGTTCGAGTCCTGTACGCTCCG
>CAJONJ010000021.1 GCA_905236005.1 uncultured Alphaproteobacteria bacterium | reverse complement strand
TGCGGGTATGGCGAAACTGGTAGACGCGCTGGATTTAGGTTCCAGTGGGGCAACCCATAAGAGTTCAAGTCTCTTTACCCGCACCATACTTTACGTCTGCGATGCTTCGGGTGGCAAGCCAATTTCTTAATCTTTACACTCTGACATTTGAATTTGAAAAATATTTTATTATGCTTTGTCTGCAATGTTCCAACACATCGTTTACGATTGGACAATTAACACAACTTTGACGTTCGCACTTTTTACATTTATACATATTCATTTCGTTATCGCTTTGCGTGCCATACCGCATAACATATTGAACATATTCTTGGGTATAACGTGTAAATAATTCTGCATATTTGGGCATCTTTGCGATTTCGTTTAACAGGACTGTAAACCGTTGAACATACGCAATATCATATTTTGATAAACAATTGATACTAGACAATGTTCCTTTATGTCTGTTGTAAAAATATGTCACATCAGGTGCTGTTGCAATTTTTTTTGCATGTAACACAGCCAGCATACCAAACAATATATCTTCGTCCAACTGCATGTTAACAACGAAACGCAGATTGTGTTTATCTAACATTTCACGATTATACAAAGCAAAATTTGCACTTTGACGTAAATCAATAGCATTCATCGCAATTTGTTTATCTTGCATTTTTTCTTTGTAAATATGTTGTTTATTATAAACATCACGCCAAAGACGTGGACCATAAAAATCGCCTTCATAATCTATAGCAACATACCCACCCAAAACAATATCTGCGTCCGTTTTATGTGCAATATTTAACATATTGATAAAATATCCTTTATCAAAATATTTAGCAGTTAATTTCTTGGGAATATCTGTGGTGCCAGAACTAATTAAACCATGATGGTTACACGAATATATTAAATTTTTATCAAATGCTTTTGCATTTATACCCACCATATCATCACCATCAACAAAAGTTACATATTTGCCATGCGATGTAGCAATTCCGACATTCCGAGCCACTGATACACCTGCATTTTTTTGATGAATTACATTTATATTTTTATATTTTGGTGTGAATTTATTTAATTTCTGTGCGGTATTATCAGTTGAACCATCATTTACAACAATTATTTCGTATTTATCAGAATCTTGCTGACGCAATATGGAACCCAGACAGCGAATAATATATTTTTCGCAGTTATACACTGGAATAATAACAGACAGTTCTGGTTGCATATAAACATCCTTTTGTTGCACAAATAATAAGACAAAATATTATTGTTGTCAATTTTTTGTTTTAAGGAGTAATTTTTTGTTAATAACCATCATAAAAAACTTGATTTTATATAAAATATAGCATAGAATACGCCAAGTAATTAAAAAAGGTTAGATAAAATGGCATCTAAAAAAGGTTCAAAAGAAGTTATTAAACTGGAAAACAAAGAAACCGGTTTCTTTTATACAACCACAAAAAATACAAAATCTGAAAACACACAGGGCAAAATGAAATTCCGTAAATATGACCCAAAATTACGCAAACACGTCACATTTACAGAAGCAAAAATGCCTCACTAAGATTAATAAACCCGCGGTTATGCGGGTTTTTTTATTGCGTATATTACAATCTTTTATATAATAGTTACATCAGAAAGGAATTGTTATGCAAGATGTAAATAATCAATTCGAAAACATTGGCCAGGCACAACAGGTTTCGCGTGTATTAAATGATTTTGCAAAGGGGCTGAATTTACTGGATGATTTTGATCATAAAACATTAGATATTATTGGAAAAACAAAAACAAAAGCGACTATAATAAAACCCGAAGAATTTTTAACTGTCGTTAATCAAATGAAGGGTCGTTTTGCAAGCGATGTTTTTGCAAAGCCAAAAGACGACAGTTTTTACAGTTCAATTGGTCAAATATATCAAACATTTGACGGTCAAGAACTTTATCCAACATTGGAAGAAAAAGCGGCAACATTACTTTATTTAATCGTTAAAAACCACAGTTTTATTGATGGTAATAAACGCATTGGGGCCAGTTGTTTTCTCTATTTCTTGAATCAAAATAACATGTTGTACGATAATGTGGGGCAAAATTTAATAGATAGTTCGACATTATTTGCTTTGACTTTGTTAATAGCAGAAAGCAAACCGTCAGACATTGACACAGTTAAACAAGTTGTTATCAGTATTTTAAATCGAAGAATATAGCACTATGCACGATTTATGAATCTATATTTTTCTTGCATTCTGGCCAAACGTTCAGTATTATTCCACTGGGTTTGAATTGGAGAACGCAGAAACAAACAAAGGATTAAAAATGGATTATGGAACAGCATATGATTTATTACGCAACAATTCTTGTATAACAAAAATGATTGCAGATAACGGTGAAGAAATTTCATGGCTTGATTTACAAGCATACCAACTTAACCGCGACCGCTCTAACATGGAAAAGTGGGAAGTATATGTTAAGATTTCAAAACAATATTGTCCAAAACTTATTGTGAAGAATAAATCACTTGAATTAACAAAATTTGATGAAGTGAAATGCCCAAAAAGTTATAAATGTAGAGCACTTGGTTATGTGTGGCACGGGGGACCAGATGATTGTTATGCTTTGATGGGGCCATACGAATGTTTTCCACAAAATTCAACCTTGGTAGAAAATACACCTGAATATTTCATGTTGAAGTGTACATTTTATAATGTTACAAAAAAAGACATGTATCACATGTGTTGTGATATGCTTTACTACTTACACAACTCTTGTACAAATTGCCTTGAAAAGGAATGGAAACAAATGAGTGTACCAAAGTTTAAAGCATTGAATAATTTTAAAAAGAATGACAAAGGTCGTTAAAACAAGATAAAAGGGGATTAAAAATGTGTCAAAATCATACAGTCCAATTAAATGAACCAAAAAAAGTTAACGCAAATGATACGGTTCAAAGCAATCAAAAAAAGGATGGATTAACCCAACCTGCTGTTAATGGCGAAAAAACTCTTTACGAAATTATGACCGAGAAAAAAAATGGGATAATGCTTGTATGGGGTGATAATTGGCAAGATAATAATCACATTTAAAAATATACAAAATAAAACCCTGATTAGTTTCAGGGTTTTTCTTTTTTTATTTTCCAAACTTACCACTGCGTGGGAAACCAACCGGAATCGTATGACCCTGAGATGCACGTTTTGCAACCCATGGTGTTATGTCGTCTAATTTAGTTGTACCACGTCCAGTTGTCCAGCCAAATCCATCTGATTTGTTAAAGAACATTGCATCAATTGTATAAGTTCTTTCTGCATTATATTTCTGTAATATAACACCTTTGCCACGAACCATTTCTGGTATTTGTTCTGTTTCAAATATCAGCAATTTATCGTTTGAACCAGATAATGCAACCATATCCCCATCAACACGAACACATAACACAGCAGGATTACGTTCGTCTGTATTCATGACCTGTTTACCAGATTTTGTTTGTGCCAAACAATTTTCACCGTTAACTATGAATCCAACACCATGACGACCAACAACCAAATATTTCGCATTTGTATCCAAAACAAAAGCTTTCACTATTGTTTCTTCGGCACCAATGTCCGCCATCATACGCACTGATTCACCAAATCCACGAGCAGAAGGTAAATCATTTGCAGATAACGTAAACATTTTACCACCAGATGCAAACAGATTGATTTTATCTGTTGTTTGTGCATGGAACGCAATCTGTAATTCGTCACCTTCTTTGAATTTCATATCCAGATTATTCAAATCCAAGTGCCCCTTTGCAGCACGTATCCAACCCATATTTGACAACACAATTGTGATGGGTTCTTTTTCAATAAAATCGTCTGTATTCACAACAATTTCTTCTGTTAATTGATTCCATTCTGTGCGACGACGACCCAATGCTGTATTTTTCGCATACTGTTTTTTAATATCATTAAACCAAGCATGCAATTGTTCGTTTTGAATTTCTTCGCTGTCCAGTAATGCCTGTAATTTTTCTTTTTCAGAACGCAATTCTTTGTCTTCACGTTTGATTTCCATTTCTTCCAATTTACGCAAAGAACGCAAACGTGTATTCAATATAGATTCAACCTGAATTTCAGTCAGATTAAATTCAGCCATCAAAACAGATTTTGGGTCATCTTCGTTTCTGATGATTTCAATCACTCTGTCCAGATTCAAATATACAATCAGCAAACCACCCAAAATTTCCAAGCGTTTTTCTATATTTCCCAACCGCCATTTAGTGCGACGGATTAAAACGTTTTTCTGGTGTGCAATAAATTCACGCAACACATCACCAATTGGCATTACACGTGGTGCACCATTGGAATCTACCACATTAAAATTCATATTGAATTTATATTCCAAATCAGTCATCGCAAACAGATGTGCCATCATTTTATCTGCTGGAACATTGCGATTTTTAGGTGTTATAACTATACGAACATCAGTTGTAGATTCGTCAACAATATCTTCTACCAAAGGTAATTTTTTAGCATCTATTAAATCTGCAATCTGTTCTACCAATTTAGATTTAATTATGCCATATGGGATTTCTGTGATAACAACCTGCTCTGCCCCACGTTCCAATTTTTCTACTTCCCATTTTGCACGAATACGGAACGCACCACGACCTGTATCATAGTTCTTGCAAATTGTATCAAAATCATCAATTAAAACACCACCAGTTGGAAAATCAGGTCCAATCAGTTTTTTCATAATCTGTGATGTTGTGGCATCTGGTTTATCAACAACCAGATTCAACGCATCCATAATTTCAGATACATTATGTGTTGGAATATTTGTCGCCATACCCACAGCAATTCCCATACCACCATTAGCCAGCAAATTTGGAAACGCACCCGGCATCACAGTTGGTTCAACGGTAGTTCCGTCAAAGTTAGGCATCATATCAACACTGTCTTCGTCTATGCCTTCCATAATCAACATAGCCGCCTGAGTCATTTTGGATTCAGTATAACGATATGCAGCCTGGGGGTCGCCATCAATATTACCAAAGTTTCCCTGACCATCAATCAATGGATAACGCACAGAAAAATCCTGGGCCAAACGCACCATCGCATCATACACAGAAGCATCACCATGTGGATGATAATGCCCCAACACATCCCCAACCACAGTTGCACATTTACGAAATGCAGCATTTGGGGACAACTTTTGACGCAACATAGAAAACAAAATCCGGCGATGTACAGGCTTTAAACCGTCCCTGACATCTGGTAACGCACGTGCAACAATCGTAGAAACCGCATAAGACAAATAGCGTTCAGATAATGCTTCTGATAATTGTTGACCAGATATATTTTCAACTGTATTTTCTGTTTTTCTCATAATCTGCTTCCATTTTTAACACACACAGATTAAAACATTTAAAAAAATAAAACAACAAAAAAACCACCCGATTGGGTGGTTTTTGAAATTTCGTTTAAACTTAGAACCCGAAAACCATACGTTGTTTTGATTGACGTTTCTTTTCGTTACGAACTGCTTCTTCTTTCAACCGTTTGCGTTTAGTTGTTGGCTTTTCATAACGCTGACGTTCTTTCATTTCACGATAGAGGCCTTCTTTCTGAGATTTACGTTTCGCGACACGCAAAGCTTGTTCTACATTGTTATCACGAACTAATACTTTTACCATCTTTTACACCCCCTTTATCGTTTTTATCTTGTTAAACTTTCCGTCTTTTTCAACGGGACACATGCACGCATGCAATAAATATTTATGGTGGAGCTGATCAGACTCGAACTGACGACCCCCTGCTTGCAAAGCAGGTGCTCTACCAACTGAGCTACAACCCCATAAACTTTGC
>CAJONJ010000020.1 GCA_905236005.1 uncultured Alphaproteobacteria bacterium | reverse complement strand
TAATGCATTTGTGGTGCCCTAAACAAGAATCGGACTTGTGACTCGTCCTTACCAAGGACGTGTTTTACCACTAGACTATTAGGGCAAGTGTGCTTATTATAAACTGCGTATTCTAAATAATCAAGCCTTAAAAGCACCAAGCACAACTGTATCAATATCCGGCATATTACAAGATTCACCACGCACAAAATGTGCTAAATATTCTATATTACCAGATCCGCCTTCTATGGGTGATTTGGTTAATCCCAGACACCCAAATTCATGATTTGCAAACGATTTTACAACATTTTGTATAACAGATTTATGAACATCAATATTACGAATTACGCCACGATAACGTGCAGAAACCTCTGGTCCACATTCAAATTGCGGTTTTATTAAACAAATAACTTCCTTTAATTTTGGCAAAGATGCCAATTTATCAAGAATTTTTGTTACAGAAATAAAAGAAACATCTATGGTTGCAACATCAACATCTTTGACCAAATCATCGTCTATACGGCGAAAATCGGTTTGTTCATGTAAATCTATCTTTGGATTATTGCGTAAACTTTTGTGCATTTGGTCTGTACCAGTATCAACCGCAACAATATGCCCCACCCCAGCACGCAACGCAACATCACAAAAACCACCAGTTGAAGAACCTATATCAATCATATGACGTCCTGTCATATCAATATTAAATGTCTTTAACGCATGTGCCAGTTTTAATCCCCCACGCGAAACATACGGCATAACCACACCATGAACAGAAATCAAATCTGGGTTTTCCACTATAAAACTTGGTTTTGTAATTTTCTGTTCGCCATAAAACACAGCACCATTTTTAATTGCATCTGCTGCACGTGTCCGTGATTCAAAAAAACCAGAAGTTACCAAAGCAATATCTAATCTCATTTTAATAACCTTAATTCCTGTTTATGTTTTGACGAAACACGAAACGATTCAAAAGCCTTTTGGGTTGCGTGTACACGTGTCCATTCATCTATTCGTCCAACCTTTAAATATGGCAAAATGTGTATATATTGCTTAGCCGCCGCTGTAGCAAAATACCATGCCCGCATCATATTTATATAATATTCGTCTGAAACTATATCTGCAACCATATCTGCATATTTTTCATCAAAATCATCATCCAGCCAATATTGCATCAGATTTTTAATTGCAAAACGTACTGTATATATATCTTTTGATTTAATCCATTTATAAACATATTTTAACAAAGCATCTTTGTTTTTCCTGAAAACCTTTGGCGACATTTGGTCACAAGTCGCCCAATTATTTACATACGGTAAAAAACGTTCTATTTCACGTATAACAAAATCAAAATCAGATATTTCAGATAAAATAAATGCATGTAATTGATTTTCTTCAAAATATTTATGGGGTAAATCAGTAATAAAATCTTTATATACACCTGATTTAATCATTTCTTTGGCTATTTTACGCAACTGGGGTGTTCGCACACCAATAAAATAATCAACATGAATATTCGGAATCAATCTGGCAATAAAATCCTTGTATACAACATCTTGCATAGCATACAGTTGTTTTAATACAGAATCATTTTTAATCATATTTTCAATCTAATATTTTATCATTACGAATTATACAATGTTTAAAATCACGTTTTCTGATATATTCAGGAATAAATCTAGGCACCAGATTAACATGTTTTAATTCATCAAAATCAACCCATTTTTCAACAAACCGTGGATTATCACCACATTTAAACCCATCTTTCTTTATCAATTCAGAATCATCAGATAATATCAAACGATATATAAATAAAATCTCATGACAAGGTATCGTATCCCACATAAAGAAATTTTCACATATAAAATTCAACTTTAACGAATCTTGATCCGTAACATCATAACAAAGTTCTTCTTTTATTTCACGTAACACAGCTTGCTTAGAATCTTCACCCTGATGAATACGACCACCAATTAACCAATAATTATCATTTTCATTTTGGGTTAAAAGTTTATCATTATGTTCCACCAAAACAGCAACCCGAACATTAAATTTACTGTTTTCTTCATCAAAAGTTAAATCTTTCATAGAAAACCTTTATATTATATGATACATAAATCATTATACTAACACAAAAATATTTTTCAAACACAAAATTACTTAATACTTGATTTTTGCCCGATTTTATGCGACACTAACCCAGACAATCAAAGTTTGTTTTTTCATTGAATTTAACAAATTATATAATTGTTTGAACCGGAATAACAAGACGGAGAAACTTATGAAAAATTTGATAGTTGGTTGCGGAATATCTGGTGCAACAATTGCACGTTTACTGGCAGACAACGGTGAACAGGTTATTATTATTGATTCAAAAGATCATATTGCGGGAAACATATATGATTATTACGATGATGGGATATGTGTTCACAAATACGGAACACATATTTTTCACACGAATAACAAAGATGTTTGGGATTTTGTTTCACGTTTCTGTCAATGGTACCCGTATCAACACAAAGTACGTGGCTTGATTGATGGACAAATAGTTCCAATACCATTTAATCTTAACACACTACACGCACTGTTTCCTGAAAGTTTGGCAAATTCAATAGAACAAAAACTTCTAGATACTTTTGGATTAAATGTAAAAGTACCAATTCTTGAATTACGCAAGAAAAAAAATAAAGATTTACAATTTTTGGCACAGTATATTTATGACAAAATCTTTCTTGAATACACATTAAAACAATGGGGAAAAAAGCTAGACGAAATAGACCCTAGTGTATCTGGTCGTGTTCCTGTGTATATTTCACGTGACGACAGATATTTTCAAGATAAATACCAAGGAATTCCTGTCGGTGGTTACACAAAGATGATTGAAAAAATGTTGAATCACCCAAATATAACAGTAAAAACGAATACACCATTCAATAAACGCATGCAATATGATCGTTTATTCTGGACAGGCAGCATTGATGAATTTTTTGATTATAAATTCGGCAAATTACCATACCGCAGCGAACGATTTGAATTTATTAAATACCCGTTTTCTAAATTCCAAGATGCAGCGGTTATAAATTATCCATGTAATTATGACTGGACACGTATCGGTGAATACAAATATTTTCTTAATGACCAATCAGACAAAACGATTGTTTCGTATGAATACCCAGAAGAATTTGAACTGGGAAAAAACGAACGCTATTACCCTATTACTAATGATGAAACCGCAGAATTATACCAAAGATATTTAACATTGGCAAAAGATAAAACAAATGTGTATTTTTGTGGTCGTTTGGGTGATTATAAATATTATGATATGGACAAAGCTGTTGCTCGTTGTATTGAATTAACCAAAGGATTAAAATGATGTCCGAAAAAATTCAACCAAAAGTATCTATCTTAGTTCCATGCTATAATGTTGAAAAATACTTACCAGAATGTTTGGACAGTATTGTTAATCAAACTTTGAAAGATATAGAAATCATTTGCATAAATGATGGTTCCAAAGATTCAACATTAGAAATTATCAAAAAATATGCAAAAAAAGATAAACGTTTCGTTGTTATTGATAAAGAAAACGAAGGTTACGGTAAATCTATGAATCGTGGTTTAGATGTGGCTTCTGGTGAATATGTTGGAATTGTAGAAAGTGATGATTGGGTTGAACCAGATGCCTTTGAAACTTTGTACAATACAGCAAGGAAAAATCGGGCAGATATGGTCAAAGCTGATTTTGTTTTCTTTGATAATGATACAAAAAAAGAAAGTCCAAGCTGGCCAATTGGTATATCAGATGATTTAAAACAAAAAGTATTTTGTCCAACAGAACAAAATCCTGAAATTATATGGTCTGGTCATCCAAGCATTTGGACGTGCTTATACAGTAACAAAATGCTTCACGATAAAAACGTAAGATTTGCTTCAACCCCAGGTGCATCGTTCCAAGACATGGGGTTTAAACAAAAAACATTTATTGTAACAAAACGCTTTTATTATCTGCCACAGGTTGTTTTGCATTATCGTAAACACGCAAACAATTCAGACAAAAATAATGGAAAAATTTTTGCTGTATCTGATGCCCACGATGATACAGATAAATGGTTAACAGAAAACATTCAAAATTCGCATAAATTTAAAAAACTTGTCAATCAATGCAGATTTGCAAATTATATGTGGAATTTATATCGTTTATCCGGACAGGCCAGAAAAGATTTTCGCAAACGCTTTGCATCAGAATATAAAAAATATTATACAGCACACGAATTAGAAAAAAATTATTTTGATGATAAAACTTGGTGGAAATTGATGTGTATTATACATCCTTATAACCCAATATATCTTATATTACATGCATTGATTGGTTTTATATCACCAATTTACAAGACACGTGTTTGTGATGGATATAAAATATATTACTTATTTAACAAAACAGTTATTAAAAAAGTAAAACTTCCCGGTGCTCAGGCATAAATATTTTAAAACCAGACTATTTACTTAATAATTAAAATACGGAGCTTATCATGACAAAAACAATAATAGCGATTGGTGGGGGTGAAATAGGACGAATCAAAATTCATGATGATGGTCACCAAGAACAAAAACCAATTGAAACCATGGTTATTGATAAAAAAATCATAGAACTAACCGGCAAAGAACATCCTGTAATGGTATTTATTGGTGCAGCCAGCGACGATAACCCAGCATACATTACAGCGGTTACAAACCATTTTGAAGGTCGTCTTGGCATCAAAGTAATCAACCTTAATCTTACTGAAAAACCTGATACTAGCACGATTAAAGAAACTATCAAAATGGCAGACATTATCTATATTGGTGGCGGAAATGTAACAATGTTAATGAATACATTACACAATACAGGTACAGATAACATACTGATAGACGCCTATAATCGTGGGGTTATAATGTCTGGAAACAGTGCTGGTGGGTGCGTTTGGTTTGAATCTTATACTAACGATGAAGATGAAGATTTTGATGGAACAGCAGATACATTGAAAACAAAATCAGCACTTGGATGGGTTCCTGGGTTATTTATGCCACATTGGAATAAATTATCAGAAACTGGCATCAGTAAAGATGCTGTATCCAAAGAAGAAATACAGAAACTATTAACCAAAGAATCAAAATTTGGTTACGGTATTGATGAAGGTGCAGCCATTATGGTTCAAACAGATGATAATAACAATCAAAAGATAACTGAAATCATATCAAAACCTGGTGCAAAAATATATAAACTGTTGCCTTAAAACCACCAACATATAAATATTAGAACAAATAAAAAAACACCGGTATTTACCGGTGTTTTTTAACATTATAAAACGCCCAATAATTTCTTGATATTTTTATCTGGGGATTTGTTGTTTTGTATATCTTCACCGATATTACTTAGAAAATTAATAATGCATTGAAATTTCTGACGCTTTGGCAAATACGGGTCACCGTTATCGCCATATCCATCCAAGAAAGCTTTTGCTCCTTCGCCATAATAATAATGCATATCGCGTGCCGGTTCGCTTAAATGCGCAGCGGCCCAATCTAGCAAGCCAACAATTTTTTTGTTTTCTGTATCAAAAGTCATATTACAAAAATGCAAATCAGCATGAACCAAAACAGGATCAACCGGATAATGTATTGATAAATATTCATATCTGTCGCAAACTTTATTTATACGATCCAAATCAGAATCAGAAAAACATTTTTTTACATCATCTGAAAAATATTTATGAAAAACAGATATTGTATCTTTGTAATCGCTGACAGATAAAACACCCTCTCGGTTATCAATTTTAACACTATGCAATTCGTGCACAATTCTTCCCAATTGATGTAAAATATCCGTCTTTGTTTCTTCATCAAAAGAATCGTGTAATTCTTGGGTATACGTCACACCATGAACCAGGGTTTCACCAATAATTCTGCCACTATCTATTTCTTTATCATAAAGTATGCGTGGTATTTCAAAAGACAATTTATTTTCCAATTTTTTTAATAAAAAAACTTCTTTTTTTACATCGTTACACTTATCTTCGTTGTTAATCGGAACCTTGAAAACAATATTGTCGTTTACTAAACACGCAACACTATACATACCATTACCAAGAATTTTAAAATTAACAACATTCAATTCAGGAAAGTTTTTCTTGATAATATCTGAACATTCTTGGTCTGTTAGCATAATCGTATCACTTTGTTATATACTCATTGTATCACATTTTTTATTTTTTCCACCGTTTTAATGTTGGAAAAACTTTTTCACAATAATTGCGCATTTGTTCTGGTGTCATATGTGCCTGACCTGCGAAAGGCACCATCAGTTCAATATATTCTGCCATAGAAACATTATCTTTGAATTCACCATTTTTATAACAATAAATACAATAATCAGAATTTTTAGAACCGTCTTGATTGGTTCCAAAAACACTTTCATCTTCCATAGGCATCGCACAACTTTGACATATTCGTGACATATTTTGTCCTTTTGGTTTATAAAATTATTATAGCATAAAACCGACAAAATCTATACAAAAACCGGGATAACCCCGGTTCAAATTTTGGTAGCGGCGAAGGGATTCACTCGGTCTTCAACCTGCGTGGCAACCGTAACGATTTTGGGGCGTTAACACTTCCAAAATCTACTTGTTGTCGGACCAGATGTCCTCATCTTTCGCTACTAAACCAAAACAAAAAACGACCACAAAGGTCGTTTATTATTTTGGTAGCGGCGAAGGGATTCGGACCCCTGACCAAAGGATTATGATTCCTCTGCTCTACCACTGAGCTACGCCGCCAGTG